>JAZFSB010000090.1:0-5468 GCA_036445935.1 Alphaproteobacteria bacterium
GGCCACCGGCAAGGTCGAGATCACCAGTCAGAATCACGGCTTTGTGGTGTCCCGCGACAGCCTGCCCAAGGGCGTCGTCGAAACCCACAAGTCGCTGTTCGACGGCTCGCTCGAAGGCATCCGCGTCGAGGGCAAGCCGATATTCTCGGTCCAGTACCACCCCGAAGCCTCGCCCGGCCCGCAGGACAGCCACTACCTGTTCGACCGCTTCATCGGGCTGATCGAAGGACGCGGCTGAGCCTCATGCCCAAACGCACAGACATTTCTTCCATCATGATCATCGGCGCCGGGCCGATTGTTATCGGCCAGGCGTGCGAGTTCGACTATTCCGGAACCCAGGCCTACCAGGCGCTGCGGGGAGAGGGCTACCGCATCATTCTGGTCAATTCCAACCCGGCGACCATTATGACCGATCCGGGATTGGCCGATGCGACCTATGTGGAGCCGATCACGCCCGATGTGGTCGCGCGCATCATCGAGCGGGAACGCCCCGACGCGCTGCTGCCGACCATGGGCGGGCAGACCGGGCTCAACACGGCGCTGGCGCTGGCCAAGGACGGCACGCTGGAGAGGTTCGGCGTCGAGCTGATCGGCGCCAGCATGGACGCCATCGACAAGGCCGAGGACCGCGAGCTGTTCAAGCAGGCAATGGCCCGGATCGGGCTCGACTGCCCGCGCGGCGAAGTCGCCACCACGATGGACAGGGCCCAGGAATTACTCGCCGAGATCGGCCTGCCGGCGATCATCCGCCCGTCCTTCACGCTGGCCGGCACCGGTGGCGGCATCGCCTATAACCGCGACGAGTTCCGCGAAATCGTCGAGCGCGGCTTCGACGCCTCGCCCTCGCATTCCGTGCTGATCGAGGAATCGGTGCTGGGGTGGAAGGAATTCGAGATGGAGGTGGTGCGCGACCGCGCCGACAATTGCATCATCGTGTGCTCCATCGAGAACGTCGATCCAATGGGCATCCACACCGGAGATTCGATCACCGTGGCGCCGGCGCTGACGCTGACCGACAAGGAATACCAGATCATGCGCAACGCCTCGATCGCGGTGCTGCGCGAGATCGGAGTCGATACCGGCGGCTCGAACGTGCAGTTCGCGGTCGACCCCGCGACCGGCCGGCTGGTCATCATCGAGATGAACCCGCGCGTGTCGCGCTCGTCCGCGCTGGCATCCAAGGCTACCGGCTTTCCGATCGCCAAGGTGGCCGCCCTGCTGGCTATCGGCTACACGCTGGACGAGCTGACAAACGACATCACCGGCGTCACCCCGGTTTCGTTCGAGCCGACCATCGACTACGTGGTCACCAAGATGCCGCGCTTCACCTTCGAGAAGTTCCCCGAAGCAGACGCCTTGCTGACCACCTCGATGAAGTCGGTCGGCGAAGCGATGGCGGTCGGGCGCAACTTCGCCGAATCCCTGCAAAAGGCGCTGCGCTCGATGGAAACGGGGCTGACCGGGCTGAACGAGGTGCCGATCAAGGGGCTAATCGAATCCGAGAAACCCGATCCCGATATCATCCGGGCCGCGCTGTCGCTGCCGACCCCCGACCGGTTGCTGGTCATCGCCCAGGCATTTCGCCACGGGCTGACGGTCGCCGAGGTCGCCCAGGCCTGTCATTTCGACCCGTGGTTCCTGCGCCAGATCGAGGCCATCGTGGCGGCCGAGGCGGGCGTGCGCAACAATGGGCTGCCTGATGAGGCGGAAGGGCTGACGCGGCTCAAGGCGATGGGATTTTCCGACGACCGGCTGGCCGAGCTTTCCGGCCGCGCCAGCAAAGACGTCGCGGCCTCGCGCGCGGCGCTCGGCGTACATCCGGTTTACAAACGGATCGATACCTGCGCCGCCGAAATTCCGTCAATCACCCCCTACATGTATTCGACCTATGAAGGCGACGGGCTGGCCCCGCCCGAATGCGAAGCCGACCCGTCGGACCGGCGCAAGGTCATCATATTGGGCGGCGGGCCCAACCGCATCGGCCAGGGCATCGAATTCGACTATTGCTGCGTGCACGCCGTCTATGCGCTGCACGACGCGGGGTACGAGGCCATCATGGTCAACTGCAACCCCGAAACAGTCTCGACCGACTACGACACATCGGATCGGCTCTATTTCGAGCCGCTAACCGCCGAGGATGTGATTGAGATCGTGCGCACCGAGCAACGCAACGGTGAGCTGCTCGGCGTCATTCTGCAATTCGGCGGCCAGACCCCGCTCAAACTGGCCGCCGCCATCGAGGCCGCGAACATCCCGGTGCTGGGCACCTCGCCCGACGCCATCGACCTGGCCGAGGACCGCGAAAGGTTCCAGCTCCTGCTGCAAAATCTGGGACTTCGCCAGCCGGAAAACGGCATGGCCAGCAACGAGGAAGAAGCGCTGGCGGTGGCCGAAGAAATTGGTTATCCGGTGGTGATCCGCCCGTCCTACGTGCTGGGCGGCCGCGCCATGGAGATCGTTCACGACACCGATGGGTTGAAACGCTATATCGCCCATGCGGTGCAGGTATCGGGCAACAATCCGGTGCTGATCGATTCCTACCTGAGTGATGCGATCGAAGTCGATGTCGACGCCATCGCCGACGCCCAAGGCAAGGTCTTCATCGCCGGGATCATGGAGCATATCGAGGAAGCCGGTATTCATTCCGGCGACTCTGCCTGCTCTCTGCCGCCTTATTCACTGCCCGCCGACACGGTCGCCGAGATTGGCCGTCAGACCGAAGCGATGGCAGTAGCGCTCGGCGTGGTCGGGCTGATGAATGTCCAGTTCGCTGTCAAGCAGGGCGACATCTATGTGATCGAGGTCAACCCAAGGGCAAGCCGCACCGTCCCGTTTGTCGCCAAGGCGACCGGGCTGCCGATCGCCAAGATGGCCGCCCGGGCGATGGCGGGCGAAACCATGGACGCGCTGCGGGCCGCGTTTCCAACCCAGGAAAACAAAACCCATGTCGCGGTGAAAGAAGCGGTGTTTCCCTTTAACCGCTTTCCCGGCATCGATGCCCTGCTTGGGCCGGAGATGAAATCAACCGGCGAGGTGATGGGACTGGACACTGATTTTGGCCGCGCCTTCGCCAAGGCACAGCTCGGCGCCGGCCAGGCACTGCCCGACAGCGGCACGGTATTCATTTCGGTCAAGGACGGCGACAAGCCGGCCATGGTCGAATTCGGCCGGACGCTTGCGGGGTTCGGCTTCTCCCTCATCGCCACCAACGGGACGGCCGCCGCGCTGAGCGCCGCCGGCATCCAAGTCGAGCGGATCAACAAGGTCCTGGAAGGCCGTCCGCACATCGTCGACGCCATGAAGGACGGCGAAATCGACCTGATGTTCAACACGGTCGAGGGGCGCGCCGCGATCGCCGACAGCGCCGAATTGCGCCGGACGGCCGTGCAATATCACATTCCCTATTACACCACTGTCTCGGGCGCCCGGGCGACGGTTGAGGCGATCACCGCCATGCGGGCCGGAACGCTTGATGTAGCGCCGTTGCAGTCCTATTTTGAAAGCTCATTCTGAGGCCATTCGGCCCATGTAACGACCGGGGCCCGGAAATGGGCGTCGGCGAGGTGGGTTTTTGTGGAGTATTCGATGGATAAGGTGCCGATGACGCTCGACGGCTATGAACGCCTCGAGACAGAAGCAAAGAGGCTGAAGACAGAGGAACGTCCGGCGGTAATCCGGGCGATCGCCACCGCGCGCGAGCATGGCGACCTTTCGGAGAACGCGGAATATCACGCCGCCAAGGAACGCCAGGGCTTCATTGAGGGTCGGCTGGGCGAGATCGAGGGCAAGATCCGCAACGCCGAAGTGATCGACGTCAGCAAGCTGTCGGGCAAGACCGTCAAGTTCGGCGCAACCGTGGTGTTGGCGGACGAGGACACCGACGAGGAATCGACTTACCAGCTGGTCGGCGAGCATGAAGCCGATATCAAGGAAGGCCTGCTGTCGATTACCTCTCCGCTGGCGCGCGCGCTGATCAGCAAGGGCATCGGCGATTCCGTCGAGGTAACCACCCCCAACGGCCACAAGGCCTACGAGATCATCAAAGTCGCGTTTAAGTAATTGGGCTTGTTTAAATCCACTTGCGTGGATCGCACCGGAGCCGCCTTAACCGGAAGGGTCTTTAACGACCCGAATCGACGTCGATCGGCACGCCGGAACGATAGGTCGAGGCACGGATCGCGAGCGCCGACTTGACCACGCTGACATTAGGCGCGGGCGTGAGGCGGCTGGTTAGAAAGCGCTGATAGGAATCCCAATCGGTGGCGACGATCTTGAGCAGAAAGTCGGTTTCACCAGCCAGCATGTGGCATTCGCGAACCTCGGGCCAGGAGTCGACCAGCTTCTCGAAGGCCAGCAAATCCGCCTCGGCCTGGCTGTGCAACCCGACATGGGCGAACACGGTGACCCCGAAGCCAAGCGCCTCCGGGTTGATGTCGGCGTGATAGCCGCGGATGCAGTTGGCGTCCTCGAGCGCCCGGACCCGGCGCAGGCAGGGCGGAGGCGAAATGCCGGCACGCTTGGCAAGCTGCACATTCGACATGCGTCCTGTATCCTGCAGGTCGCGCAGGATACGCAGATCGATATCGTCGAATTTAATGCGCGCCATAACCGTGCGCCGCCTCCCCCGTGGTGCATCACAGTGAAATTATATTATAATATTATGAAATTATATTTCAATGATTGGCGGGCCAAGCGGCCATAAACGGGATGACGACACTTCGCTGCTGGGTGCTGAGCGACGGTAAGGCTGGGATGGAAAGCCAATGCCTGGGGCTGGCTGGAGCACTTGGGCTGACGCCTGAAATCAAGCGCATCTCGCCCCGCGCGCCCTGGAAATTCCTGCCGCCACAACTCTGGCCATGGCCGCTGCTGGCGCCCGGTCCCGGCGGCGACCGGCTGACCCCGCCCTGGCCGGACCTGCTGATCGCGACCGGGCGGCAGGCGGTGGCGCCGTCCATTGCCATCCGCCGGGCCGCGGCCGGCGCGACGGTGACGGTGCAGATCCAGAACCCCCGGGTTTCGCCGGCGCGCTTCGACGTGGTTATTACCCCCGAACATGACGGGCTTGCCGGACCCAATGTAGTCACCACGCTGGGTTCGCTGCATGGCGTGACGGCGGCGCGCCTGGATGAAGCGGCGGCGGCTTTCGCCGACCGCTACGCCGCCCTGCCCCGGCCACTGGTCGCGGTGCTGATCGGCGGCGCGAACCGGCAATACCGGATGCCACCGGCCTGCGCCGACCGGCTGGGCGCAATGCTGGCCGAGGCGGCGACGGCGTCCGGCGCGGGGCTGATCATCACGCCGTCGCGGCGCACCAGCGCAAAAAATATGCGGCGCATCGCTGCCCATCTCAAGGACGTGCCCACCGACATCTGGGACGGCGACGGCGACAACCCCTATTGCGCCATGCTCGGTCTGGCCGACGCCATCGTGGTGACCGGCGATTCGGTTAACATGATGACCGAGGC
>JAZFSB010000091.1:0-6213 GCA_036445935.1 Alphaproteobacteria bacterium
GCCTCTGGTCTATCACCAACAGGGCTTCGACATCGAAGTGTGCAAGCATTTCGGGATCGAGACAGAGCCCGAGCCCGATCTTTCGCGCTGGCATCGGATCGTCGACCCGATACACAACCCGGAAGACGAAGTCAGCATCGCCGTGGTCGGCAAGTACACGGCGCTGCCCGACGCCTACAAGTCGCTGGCCGAGGCGCTCGGCCATGGCGGTATCGCCAATAATGTCCGGGTCAATATGAGCTGGATCGATTCCGAAATTTTCGAGAAGGAAGACGCGGTTCACTACCTGGAATCGGTAGAGGGCATTCTTGTGCCCGGCGGATTCGGAGAACGCGGTTCGGAGGGTAAGGTCGCCGCCGTCCAGTTCGCCCGTGAACACCAGGTGCCCTATTTCGGCATCTGTTTCGGCATGCAGATGGCGGTGATCGAGGCGGCACGCAACATGGCCGGCATCACCGGCGCGGGGTCCACCGAATTCGGCCCGACCGCGGAGCCGGTGGTCGGCCTGCTGACCGAATGGGCCCACGGCGAAGTGATCGAGCGGCGCAACGAGGGCGAGGATCTCGGCGGCTCGATGCGTCTCGGCGCTTATCCGTGCCAGCTCAAGCCCGATACGCTGGTCAGCGAGATTTACAGCGCCGCGGCGATCGACGAACGCCACCGCCACCGCTATGAGGTAAACATCAATTATGCCAAGCGGCTGGAGGAGGCGGGGCTGGTCTTTTCAGGTCTCTCGCCGGACGGTGAGTTGCCCGAGATCATCGAACTGCCGAGCCACCCCTGGTTCGTCGGCGTGCAGTTTCATCCCGAGCTGAAATCCAAGCCATTCGATCCGCATCCGCTGTTCACCTCGTTCATTAAGGCGGCGGTGGACCGCTCGCGGCTGGTCTAGTAGAAATCGACATCGTTTTCGGGATACCAGTAGACGGACGGTAGGCGGCAATGGCTGAAACGCGCCATATCCAAATCGGCAAGCTGACGGTCGGCAATGATTTGCCACTGACGCTGATCGCCGGCCCTTGTCAGCTCGAAAGCCGGGCGCATGCGCTCGAAATGAGCCAGGCGCTGGTCGAAATGACCGCGCGGCTGGGTATCGGGCTGATCTACAAGACGTCTTTCGACAAGGCCAACCGCACCTCGCTGGCCAATGATCGTGGCCTGGGACTGGCGGCCAGCCTGCCGATCCTGGCCGAAATCCGTGAAACCCACGGCTGCCCGGTGCTGACCGACGTTCATGGGCCCGAACAGTGCGCGCCGGTCGCCGAAGCCGTCGATGTGCTGCAGATACCGGCCTTTCTGTGCCGCCAGACCGATCTGATCATCGCGGCCGCCGAGACCGGCCGCGCGCTCAACATCAAGAAGGGGCAGTTCCTGGCCCCGTGGGACATGAAGAACGTGGTGGCCAAGGCCGAGACCGCCGGTAACCGCAATATCATGGTGTGCGAGCGTGGCGCCTCTTTCGGCTACAACACACTGGTGTCCGACATGCGCGCGCTGCCCGTTCTGGCCGAAACCGGCTGTCCGGTGGTGTTCGACGCGACCCATTCGGTGCAGCAGCCGGGCGGGCAGGGGACGGCGAGTGGCGGCCAGCGCGAATTCGTCCCCGTCCTGGCGCGCGCCGCGATCTCGATCGGGGTTGCCGCGGTCTTCATGGAAACCCACCAGGACCCGGATAATGCGCCTTCCGACGGGCCCAACATGGTGCCGCTGGACCAGATGGAGAGGCTGCTCGCCACCCTCATGGCGTTTGACGGGTTAAGCAAATCCAACCCTTTGAACCAGACCACTAGCAGAGAGACCTTGCGATGACAGCGATTGTCGATATTCACGCGCGCGAGATACTTGATTCGCGCGGCAATCCGACCGTCGAGGTCGATGTGCTGCTTGAAAGCGGTGCATCGGGGCGCGCGGCGGTCCCTTCCGGCGCCTCGACCGGTGCGCACGAGGCGGTAGAGCTACGCGACGGGGACGCCGCCCGCTATGCCGGCAAGGGCGTCGAGAAGGCGCTGGATGCCGTCAATGGCGAGATATTCGATACGTTGAACGGCATGGATGCCGAGGATCAGACGGCGCTCGACCAGCTCATGATCGGGCTCGACGGCACCGAGAACAAGGGGCGGCTCGGCGCCAACGCCATCCTCGGCGTTAGTCTGGCGCTGGCCAAGGCCGCGGCCGAAGAAGCCAGCCTGCCATTATTCCGCTATGTCGGCGGAGTTTCGGCCCGCATCATGCCGGTGCCGATGATGAATATTCTGAATGGCGGCGTGCATGCCGACAACCCGATCGACATCCAGGAATTCATGATCATGCCGGTCTCGGCCGACAGCGTGCGCGAGGCCATCCGTTGCGGCGTCGAGATTTTTCACGCGTTGAAAGGCGATCTCGGCAAGGCCGGGCTCAACACCAATGTTGGCGACGAGGGCGGTTTCGCGCCCGCGCTGGGTGGCGCGCGCGAGGCGCTCGATTTTATCATGGGATCGATTTCCAAGGCGGGCTACGAGCCCGGGCTGGACGTGGTGCTGGCGCTCGATTCGGCGTCCAGCGAGTTCTACCATGACGGCGCCTACAAGCTGGCGGGCGAGGGACGGACGCTGTCGTCCGATGAAATGGTGGCCTACTACGCCGAGCTGATCGATGCCTATCCGATTATCTCGATCGAGGACGGTATGGACGAGGATGACTGGGACGGCTGGGCCGCGCTGACCGCGGAAATCGGCGACCGGGTTCAACTCGTCGGCGACGATCTGTTCGTCACCAACACCGACCGTCTGGTCATGGGGATCGAACAGGGCGTCGCCAACTCGATCCTGGTCAAGGTGAACCAGATCGGCACGCTGACCGAAACGCTGGCCGCCGTCGATATGGCGCATCGCGCGGGCTACACGGCGGTGATGTCGCACCGGTCGGGCGAGACCGAGGATGCGACCATCGCCGATCTTGCGGTGGCGACCAATTGCGGTCAGATCAAGACGGGTTCGCTTTGCCGGTCGGACCGGACGGCGAAATACAATCAGCTCATGCGAATTGAAGAAGAACTTGGCGATCAGGCGCTTTACGCCGGGCGCTCTATCCTGCGCGCGGACCCGGCTGAATGAATCATTCGTCGTAACAAACCGACGTAAGCAACCGAATCGCAAGACTCTTTTTTATATATTTTAGTTGACCTGATGAATCGAAATATGATTCGGTTCAATTCATGTCCGTTGTTCTAGAAATCCGTCGCCGTGGCCGCCAGATAGCCGGTCCAATCTTCGGCCTGCTGCTGTTTACCTATTTCGTGCTGCACGCCATTCAGGGCGACCGTGGACTTTTGGCCTGGCTTCAGATCCGCCAGCAGATCGTGCTTGCCGAGGCCAAGCAGGCGACTGCCGCCACCGAACGTGCCGGCTGGGAACGTCGCGTCAACCAGATGCGTGGTGAACATCTTGATGCCGACTTGCTGGATGAGCGCGCGCGGCTGCTGACGGGCCTGGTCCGCGATGACGAGCTGGTCGTCTATTACGGGCTGCGGAAACCGTCGCGTTGATCGGTTTTTTCTTTCAAATCAACGGCTAAGAATAAAATTAATTTTGCCGTCGCGGTTATTGCGCTGACGGCGCATTTGTATACGCTCTCACCGGTTATCAGCGAGCAATTTAGTCGGACATATGGCACCGAAATCAAAATCAGGCGGCAAGAAGCCAGCGGCGAAAAAGAAGGGCAACGGCACCTCGCGCGCGGCGGCGGATCCCAAGCTGTTGAGCCAGTTTTATCGTGACATGCTGCTAATTCGGCGGTTCGAGGAAAAGGCCGGACAGCTTTACGGCATGGGGTTGATCGGCGGTTTCTGCCATCTCTATATTGGCCAGGAAGCTGTCGTCATCGGGATGCAATCAGCGATCGATGCCCGGGACGCGCTGATCACCAGCTATCGCGATCATGGGCACATGCTGGCCTGCGGCATGGATCCCAAGGGGGTAATGGCGGAATTGACCGGACGCCGCGACGGATATTCGCGCGGCAAGGGCGGCTCGATGCATATGTTCAGCCGCGAAAAGAATTTCTATGGCGGGCACGGCATCGTCGGCGCCCAGGTTTCGATCGGCACCGGAATCGCCTTCGCCCAGCGTTATCGCGAAGATGGCGGATTGACGCTGACCTATTTCGGCGACGGCGCCTCCAACCAGGGCCAGGTGCAGGAATCGCTGAACATGGCGGCGCTGTGGAAGCTGCCGGTGATCTTCGTAATCGAAAACAACAAATATGCCATGGGCACATCGGTGGATCGCGCGTCGGCCACCAAGAGCCTGCACCAGCTTGGGATGCGACTCGAAATTCCGGGCCTTCAGGTCGATGGCATGGATGTCGAGGCGGTGCGCGAGGCGGGCGCGACCGCGGTCGCCCATTGCCGCGCTGGCGACGGACCCTATATCCTGGAAATGCAAACCTATCGCTATCGCGGCCATTCGATGTCGGACCCGGCCAAGTACCGTACTAGAGAAGAAGTCGCCAAGGTGCGAGAAGAGCGCGATCCGATCAGCAATCTTCGTGTTCGGCTGCTTGAGGAAGGGTTGATATCCGAAGCAGCCCTGAAAAAAATCGACGGGGAAATCCGGGACATCGTCAATGAGGCCGCTGAATTCGCCCAAAACAGCCCGGAGCCTGATCCCGCCGAGCTCTTCACCGATGTGCTGATCGAAGCCTGAGCGGCGGAGCGGAAACGGAAACATGCCAAGTAATATTTTGATGCCCGCGCTGTCGCCGACGATGACGGAAGGCAACCTGGCGCGCTGGCTCAAAAAGGAAGGCGATGCGGTCGTCGCCGGCGATGTGCTGGCCGAAATCGAAACCGACAAGGCGACGATGGAAGTCGAAGCGGTCGAAGAAGGCACGCTGGGCCGTATCGTGGTGCCAGAAGGTTCCGAAGGGGTCGAAGTCAACGCCGTGATCGGTATCATTCTTGGAGAGGGTGAGGACAGCGCATCGCTTGACGCTGCCGTATCACCGGCGCCCGCGCCCGCGCCATCACCTGAGCAAAGTGAAGCCTCGATCAAGGAAACCGAGTCGGTGCGCGAAACCGGCCATGTCGCGGGTGCGTCGACTGACCCTTCCCAAGTGGTGCACGAACCCGAATATACCGGCGAAACCCAGCCGCTGACGGTGCGCGAAGCGCTGCGCGACGCCATGGCGGAGGAGATGCGGCGCGACGAGAATGTGTTCCTCATGGGCGAGGAGGTTGCACAGTATCAGGGCGCCTACAAAATCAGCCAGGGAATGCTCGAGGAATTCGGCGAACGCCGGGTGATCGACACCCCGATTACCGAGCACGGCTTCACCGGAATTGGTGTCGGCGCCGCGATGTCGGGCCTCAAGCCTATCGTTGAGTTCATGACCTTCAACTTCGCCATGCAGGCGATGGACCAGATCATTAACTCGGCGGCCAAGACCAACTACATGTCGGGCGGACAGATGCCGTGTCCCATCGTATTCCGCGGCGCCAACGGCGCGGCGGCCCGGGTGGGAGCGCAGCATTCGCAGTGTTTCGCGAGCTGGTATGCGCATATCCCTGGGTTGAAGGTGATCGCGCCGTGGAGCGCGGCCGATCATAAGGGGCTGCTGAAATCGGCGATCCGCGACCCCAACCCGGTGATTTTTCTCGAAAACGAAATTCTCTACGGTCAGAACTTCGAAATTCCGACCGACCCCGACTGGCTGGTGCCGATCGGCAAGGCGCGCGTCGTGCGCCAAGGCGCCGATGTGACCATCGTGACCTTCTCCATCATGGTCGGCAAGGCGCTGGAAGCCGCCGACGCCCTGGCGGCGGACGGCATCGAGGCCGAGGTGATCGATCTCAGGACGCTGCGTCCGCTCGACCTCGACACCATCATCGCGTCGGTCAAGAAGACCAACCGGGTGGTCGCGGTCGAGGAGGGCTGGCGCTATTCCGGGATCGGCGCCGAGATCGCCGCGCTGGTCGTCGAGCACGCCTTCGACTGGCTCGACGCCCCGATAATGCGCGTTACCGGCGCCGAAGTGCCGATGCCCTATGCGGCCAATCTTGAGGCGCTGGCGCTGCCGCAGACAGAAAACATCACCGAGGCCGCCAAGGCGGTCTGCTACCGCGACTGACGCGCGCAACCCCGGCGGATCGGATTTCATGCCCGTAAAGATCACCATGCCGGCGCTGTCGCCCACCATGACCGAGGGCAACCTGGCCCGCTGGTTCAAGCAGGA
>JAZFSB010000092.1:0-4028 GCA_036445935.1 Alphaproteobacteria bacterium
ACTGAGCCGGGCGGTGCTGGAGCAGATGGGGCTGTAATATGGAACCGGTTCCGCGTAAGCGGAACGTGATCCGATAACACAGGAGGAGAAAAATAATGATTCGCGCCATCGACCATATGGAGCTCATCGTACGTGACGTAAGCGCGCATATCGATCTGTTCGAGAAGCTGGGATTCAAGGTGTTGACCCGGACCGATCACCATGGCGGCTCGGCCGAATTGCAATTGCCCGGCGAAAACCAGCCGATCATCGAAATACACGAGGTCAATGGCGAGGAGGTGATTGGCATCAATCACATCGCACTCAGGGTCGACGATGCGGCCGAGGCCTACGAGACGCTAAGCGCAAACGGCGTGGCCTTCACCCGGGGTCCCAAAAAGATAGATGTCACCGGCCGTACCACGGTCGAACTGCGCGATCCCGACGGCTGGCGCATCCAGCTTGTCGACAAGACCCGCGACGCACCAGCCCCTGAAGGCTAGAGGGACGGTTCGATTTTCCGCGAAGCGGTAAAATTTAAGCCAAAGCAGAGGAAGCAAAAAAATGAAAATCGTTGTGTTCGGCCCCGACAAGCGTACCGGCGTGCTGTGCGACGACGGCGTTGTCGACATCACCCACGCCGTTGCCAAGTATTTGCAGGAGCGTGAGGGCGACCCCAACGCGGCCGCGGTCGCGGAGGCACTGGCCCCATCCGGGCTGGGTAGGTTTATCGAGGGCGGCGCGCGCGCGCTGGACATGTCGGAAAAGGCGCTCGACTACCTGTTTGGCGCCGCCGCGACCCGGAGCGGGCCCAACGACGAGCCGCTGATCTTCAACACCGACGACGTCACGCTGCACGCGCCGCGGGTCCCTGGCGCGCGGGTCGCCTGCGCCGGCGGCAATTTCGCCGATCATTCGCAGGCCATGGCGGAACGCCGCGCCGAAAGGGGTGAGCCGCGCGAAAAGATCGAGGATCCGCGCGCGCGGGTGCGTAGCCGGGGAATCTGGGGCTTCTGGAAGGTCGATCGTGAATCGATTGGCCATAACGGGCGGGTGATCTATCCGGCCCGGGCAAGCTGGCTTGATTACGAAGGCGAACTCGCCGTCGTGTTGGGGAAGAAAGGCAAGAACATCCGCGCCGAGGATGCCGAGGATTATATCTGGGGTATCACGCTGCTGGGCGACTGGAGCATCCGACTCGATGCCGAGCCCGGGCCACTCAAGTTCGCCATGCAGAAGAATTTCGACACCAGCTGTTCCATCGGTCCCTGCATCCTGGTCGGTGAGAACCCATCGATCGATGTTGAATTAGAGACAACGGTCAATGGCGAGCTACGCCAGACGTTTAACGCCAGTACGATGGTGTTTTCCTATGGCGAGTACCTGGAGTATCTATCGCGCGATTTCAGTTTCTATCCCGGGGACATCCTTAGTGGCGGCACCGGCGCTGGTACGGCAGCGGATTCCTCGCCCACGGGCGCGGATGGCAAGCCCAGTCCGGACAGGTTCCTGAAGCCCGGCGATGTGGTGGAAATCAATACCCCGTCGATCGGCACACTGCGCGCCTATGTCGGCGCCGAGGAGGCGTGATGACCGGGTACACGCTGCGCAATCCTGCGCGCGAGAGGCTCGAGGCCGGCGAACTCGCTCTCGGCATCGGCATCCGCCAGTCCCGCCATGTCTCCATCGCCCGGGCGATGAAGACCGCCGGGTTCGATTTCCTTTTCCTCGATATGGAGCACAGCGCTTTGCCCCTCGACACGGTCGGGCAGATTTCGGTGGCGGCGCTGGATGCCGGTATTGCGCCGCTGGTCCGGGTGCCGGAACTGGACCACCAACGCGCGGCCCGCGCGCTTGGCGACGGCGCGCTGGGTGTCGTCATGCCCAATGTTCAAAATGCCGAGGAGGCGCGCGCCATTGCCGCTTGCCACCGCTTCCCGCCGCTGGGCAACCGCACGTCGGGCGGCCCGCTGGTTCATTTCGGCTTCGACGCCGTGCCCGCTGATCAGGCGCGCCCGGCGCTCAACGACGCCACGCTGATCACCGTCATGATCGAACGCCAAGCGACCGTCGAGCAGGCCGATTCCATCGCCGCGGTGGAAGGTGTCGACGTGGTGATGCTGGGTATCGGCGACCTGACGGCCGATCTCGGCATATCAGGCCAGGCGGGGCATGACGATATTGTGGCCGCCTTCGAGACGGTGGGCGCCGCGTGTCGGAAACACGGCAAATGGCTTGGCATGGGCGGCGTCGGTTCGCCCGAAATGATGGCGAAATACATCGATATGGGGACCAGGTTCATTCTTGCCGGCAGCGAGACCAACCTGCTGATCGCCGGTGGCCGCCGGCGCTGCGAGGATTTGCGTGAGGCGCTCTAGAGCATGATCCAGCTATATTGAGCCGCCTGTGCCGAGGGCATTTTGCGTCGGGGGCAGGATCGGGGCGCGGCGCGTAGCGACAGCTACGGGCAAGCCGAAGGTCCGCATCCCCGACGCAAAAGGCCCCGGCCCTCCGGGTTGCGGCCTGATGGGCGCCCGCTTCGTTGCGCCGCTCGGCCGATGCAAAGGCATCGCTCGAGCCGCGCCGCGCCTTGCGGATCGCCGCGCCATGACGCAACGCAGGTGGTTCAATATAGCTGGATCATGCTCTAAAGTCGGGAACCGGGGCTGGGCGGAGGCAGGCGAACCAAACCGTCAGGTATCGGCGGGCGTACCTTTTCGCCGTATTTGATGGCCTCCACGATCAGCCCGAAGGCGAGCAGCAGGATCGGTGGCGAGCCGGCATTTATGCTTGCCACGATCAAAATGATGATGGTGCCTTTGAGTTCGTGCAGCAGCACCCACTGACGCCAGCAACTCATGCCGTCCCGTTCCCACGGGCAGGGCAGACGGATTATCGTGCCGTCATCCGGAATAATCGACCGATTGCTCAGCGCGTAGACCAGCCAGCCCCAGACGACGCCGACCACCGGCGACAGCATCAATAATGCAAGCAGCGTTCCGATTTCCACCAGCGCCTCCACGGCCATGCGCCCAAGGTTGCCGGATTTTCATTGTCCGGCCTCATCCACCTAACGACGAAGAGTGATCGCTCGGCGTATATTCAGCAAGAAAATTATTTGCGGGTAATGACCTACATTGACCGGAAGCAGTCGAGCACCGCGGCGCGCGAGGCTTCTGCCGCGGCCGGGTGATAACCGTCCTTGCCGGGCATCGCGAATCCATGTGCGGCCCCTTCATAAATAGCGATTTCGGCGTTGGCATGGCCGGCATAGGCATCGCGAATGGCCGCGACTTCGTCCATTGGCACCACTGGATCCTGATCGCCGAAATGGAAACTCACCGGACAGGTGATTTTGCTTGTTTCATCGATCCGCGTGCCGATTTTAGTGCCATGAAACGATCCCGCGGCATCGATGCCGAGCCGGGCCGCGCCGAGATGGGCATAAAGCCCGCCGAAGCAGAAGCCCAGCACGGCGACCTTGCTGTTGCATTGTGGGCGCGCTTTCAGGTCGCCGATCAAATCCTCGATATCGCGCATGCCCTGGTCTTCGTCGAAGGCGCCATAGCGCGCGAAGGCCTTTTCCATGTCGGCGGTGGGGCCCGGCATGACGCGCCAGAAGATATCCGGCACCGACACAAGGAAACCGTCTTTGGCCCAGCCATCGGCCAGCGCCTTCATCTCATCATCGACGCCGAAAATCGCGGTGATTAGCAATATGCCCGGCGCCTGAGCGTCGGTGGCCGGCGCCGCGAGATAGCCGGTAAAATTTTCGTTGTCGCGCGTGGTGTAGCTGATATCGGTACCGGACATGGTGCGCTTCCTCTCTCTTCGTGGTGTAACTTCCCAATGAACGCGCAATATAGTGCGAAAAAAATCGGGAAACGTAACCCCCCATGCCTAGATTAGGGACTTTGATCGGAAGTTGGCCGGCGACGATCCAGTGCGGCTTCTGGGTCATCGTATCGGGGACGCTGATGACACTGCAACTCGCCATCGTGCGGCTGATCGCTGGTGAGGTTCATGTCTTCGAAATTGTTTTTTTTCGC
>JAZFSB010000093.1:0-14869 GCA_036445935.1 Alphaproteobacteria bacterium
TCAGGCCGCCGGGCACGATGATGCCGAGATTGTCGATATCGCCCGGCATCGTCTCATTCAGCCCGTGCTCGACAATAAAGGACTGCGCGGCGGGCAGTCGTTCGGCCAGCTTCAGCATTTCCTGGACGAAGGTTACCGGCGGATGGGCGAGCCTGGCGTAGTTGAAGCGCGCCGGTTCGGCCAGCTTGTGCCGCGTGCTGATCGGTGGCGCCTTGTTGTCGCGCGCGGTAAAGCGCCCCTGCAAATGGCAGGCGCGGACACGAAGCTGCATCATCACCGGCGTGTTGCTGGCCTCCGACAGTTCGAAGCTGCGCTCGACCATATCGACGATGTGGCCGAGCTCGGGCCTCGGGTCCATCAGCCAGATGCTGGACTTCATGGCGATGGCGTGGCTGCGCTCCTGGATCACGCTGGCGCCCTCGCCGTAATCCTCGCCGAGCACGATCAGCGCGCCGCCCATCACGCCGGGCGATGTCAGGTTGGACAGCGCATCGGAAGCGACATTGGTGCCGACGATCGACTTCCAGCCGACCGCGCCGCGCAGCGGATAGTTGAGCGACGCGCCCAGCATGGCGGCGGCGGCGGCTTCGTTGGCGCAGGTTTCGACATGGACGCCGAGCTCATCCATCAGCGGCGCGGCGTCTACCAGTACGTCGAGCAGGTGGCTGACCGGCGCGCCCTGATAGCCGCCGACATAGGCGACGCCCGATTGCAGCAGCGCCTTGGTGACGGCAAGGATGCCCTCGCCCTCGAATATCTCGCCGTCGCCCAGCCTGAGCTGCTCGACTTCCCTGCTGAACGATCTTTCCGCGCTCACGCCCCTCTCCCGTTTTCTTGTCCCGCCGCGTGGGATAAATTAAACCAAATTTTATATCAGGGAAGGAAGCCAATATGAGCCGCGTTGCACCACTCGATCCCAAGGACATCCCCGAGCTAATGGAAATATTCGACCCCGTGATTGAACGGATGGGGTTCATCCCGAACTCGCAACTCGTCATGGCCTACAAGCCGGACCTGCTGCGCGCCTTCATCGCGCTGGGCCGCGCGGTCTACGCCCAGGAAGACGGCTCTATCCCGTTCGCGCTCAAGAACCTGATCGGCGCGGTGGGGTCGAAGGCCGCGGGCTGCCGATATTGCACGGCGCATACCGCCAGCAACGCCAACCGTTCCGGCATCGATGACGACAAGATCGCCGCGATCTGGGAATTCGAGACCAGCGACCTGTTCAGCGAGGCCGAACGCGCGGCGCTCAGCTTCGCGCAGGCCGCGTCCCAGGTGCCCAACATGACCACCGAGGCGGATTTCGCCGAGCTGCGCAAGCATTTCACCGAGTTCCAGATCGTCGAGATCATGTCGGTGATCGCCATGTTCGGCTATCTCAACCGCTGGAACGACACCATGGCGACGACGCTGGAAGAAGAACCCACCGCCTTCGCGGAAGCCACCATCGCGGACGCGGGGTGGAGCGCGGGTAAGCACGTTTAAGAGCTGCGGCACGGATCATAACGGCAAATCATCGCCGCTAACCAGCGTCTTTATGGCTGGCTGAAGGCGGCAATGCGGGAGGGATTATTGCTCGCGAAAGGCGCGGTTGAAGCTGTCGGTGACGGGCTTGAAGAAATAGCTGAGCGCGGTGCGGTGGCCGGTGACGATCATCACCTCTGTCTGCATGCCGGGATGCAGCGTCGCCCCCTTCAGCTTGTCGCTGATATTCTCGGTCAGCTCGACGCGGGCCAGGTAATAGACTCCCTTGGTGGTCTCGTCGATCAACCGGTCGGCCGATACCGACACCACCTTGCCGGCGACTGGCGGCAGGCTGCGCTGGCTGAACGCGGTAAAGCGCACCTCGGCAAGGAGGCCGGTTGTCACGATATCAATATCCTCGGGATTGACGCGGGCTTCGATGACCAGCGCGTCAAGGCTGGGCACGATGTCGAGCAACGGTTCGCCGGGCGCGATCACACCGCCAATGGTGGCAATGCGCTGGCCGACCACGGTGCCGGCGATGGGGGCGATGATCCGCGTGCGGCGCAGCACATCGCGCGCCGCGTTGACCCGTTCGGAGAGATCGAACAGTTCGGCCTGGACCTCGCGCAACTCGCGCACGGCCTCGTTGATGAGGTTGGTCGCGAGTTCCTCGACCCTGAGCCGGGTTTCGCCGATGGTCTGACGGGCCCGCGCGATGGAGGCAATGCCGCGTCCCCGCCCGCCCCTGATTTCCGCCGCCCGGCGTTGCAATGACAACAGACGCGGACGTGGCATCAGGCCCTTATCGACCAGCGTCTGCACCCCCTTCATCTCCTCCAATACCAGCTCGATCTGATCGTCTTCCGATTTGATCTGGGATTTCAGCCCGCGGATTTCCTCTTCCACCTGAGCGTCGCGCTGGCGCAGGATGGCGATCTGGTTAGCCAATGCCTTGCGGCGAACCAGGAAGATACGGCGCTGACCGTTTACCAGCGTGCGGACTTCGGGCACGTCGATACGCGCCATAAGATCGGCCGGAAAGGTGATTTTACTGGCGCCGTCACGCTCGGCGATCAACCTGGCTCCCAGTGTGCGCGCGGCAAGGCGGCGGCCTTGCTGCACCGCGAGCGCGGCCCTCGGCTGCACCTGGTCGAGTGTGACCAAGACCTGGCCGGCGGCCACCCGGTCGCCATCCTTGACCAGAATTTCCGCGACGATGCCGCCTTCTAGATGCTGCACCGTCTTGCGCTTGCTCTCGACGATGACCTCGCCGGGCGCGATGGCCGCCGTACTGAGCGGCGCCATCGCCGCCCAAACCCCGAACACGCCGAAAAAAGCGACAATAACCAATAGCCCCAGCGTGATCGCCAGTCGGCCGCCCGGCCCCTTATCCTGCGCTTCAGCCATTGTCGGCCTCCGCCGGTTGCGCCGGCCGCGGCGCACTCAGCTTGGCAAGAATTTCATCGCGCGGTCCCACCATCTGAACCGCGCCGTCGCGCAACACCAGCACCTTATCCACGCTGCGCAGAATGCTGGCCCGGTGGGCCACGACCACGGTCGTCGCCCCGCGCTTCTTGAGCACATCGATCGCGTTGAGCAATGCCTGTTCACCATCATTGTCGAGATTGGCGTTGGGTTCGTCGAGCAGCACCAGCCTGGGGTCGCCAAACACGGCTCTGGCCAGTGCGATGCGCTGGCGTTCGCCACCCGACAGCGCCCCGCCACCGGGGCCGATCTGCGTATCGTAGCCTTCGGGCAGGCGCAGGATCATGCCATGCACGCCGGCAAGCTGGGCGGCAACCACCACCTCATCGGGCTCGGCATCCCGCATACGGGTGATATTGTCACGCACCGAGCCACCGAGAAGTTCGACATCCTGCGGCAGATAGCCAATGTGAGCACCGAGATCTTCACTGTTCCATTTGTTCACATCCATACCGTCGAGCCGCACATGGCCAGCCCGGGGCGCGTAATTGCCGATCAACAGCCGGCCCAGCGTCGTCTTGCCCGACGCCGACGGCCCGATCAGGGCAAGTGTTTCGCCCGGTTCCAACGAAAAGTTGATATTTCTCAGCATCAGCTTGTCCATGCCGGGATGGCTATAGCTGACGCCCTCGACCTGAAGCCGGCCCTCGGGCGCGGGCAGCGGCATGGTCTCGACCGCCTCGGGCAACACGGCAAGCAAGGCGCGGATACGGCCATAGGCCTCACGCGCGGAAATCGCCGACCGCCAGGCACCGACCGCCTGGTCAACCGGCGCCAGCGCGCGGCCCATCAGGATCGAGCCGGCGATCATCGAACCCGGCGATAATTCGTTCAGAATCACCAGCCAGGCGCCAACACCGAGAATGCCAACCTGAAGGAACTGGCGCAGGAACTTGGTCATGCCGGTGATAATGCCGCCACGGCGGCTGGCCACCGACTGTTCCAACATCGCCTGATCGTTGGCCTTGCGCCAGCGATCGACGACACGGCTGCGCATGCCCATCGCCTCGACCACGTCGGCGTTCTGAACAGCGGTTTCGGCAACCTGCAAGGCCTGCATACTGGCGCCACCCGCCCGGTGCAGCGCCGACCGCGTGATCCGGTCATTGAGCAGGGCCAGCAAGAACAGCACCACCGCGCCGGCCAGCGACAGCCAGCCGAGCCAGGGATGCAGCAAAAAGATCACGATGAGAAATACCGGGGTCCAGGGCGCGTCCATGATCGGAAACATGGTCGGGCCGCTGAGAAAGACCCGCAATGTCGTCAGGTCGCGGAGCCCCTGCACCGAAGGCGAGGCTCCGCGATCGAGCGCGCCGGTGATACCGCCGCCGAGGAGTACGCTGCCGAGCCGGCGATCAAGCCATTCGCCGATGACCACCATCACCCGGCCGCGCGCGACATCGAGCAGCGCCAGCGCCAGCAGCGCAATGGCCGCGATCACCGTCAGCAGGATCAGCGTTTCCGTGCTGCGGCTGATCAGCACACGGTCATAGACCTGAAGCATGTAGATCGAGCCGGTCAGCATGAGCACGTTAATGAACATGCTGAACAGCAGAATGGCGGCGAATGCTCCACGGCATCCGCGAAAAGCCACTTCCAAGGTCGTGTTTTTAATGGCAGCCATGGTCCCCGATCGCATCTTCGTCGCCATCCGCCATTCTATTCCGGCGGATGCGTGGACACCATTATGACTCCTGGGCGTTAAGAATGCTTAATCAAAACGGGCCGCCCCGGCAGGGGCGGCCCGAATGACACCACGAGGTGTGATCGATATTACGAAGAACCGCCAAATATAAGCGTGCGGACCTGCTTGATGACCTCGGGCGTGGTCTCGGTCAGAGCTCGCTCGACGATTTTCTGCAGGGTGGCGCCGTCAGCCTTCATCAGGCGAAGCCGGCGCTTCTTGAGTTCCTTGCCATAGGCCGGGTCGTTGTTCATGGCGTCAAAGGACTTGCGCAGCGGGGCCACGACCTTCTTGGGCGCACCCGGCGGCAGGGCAAGACCGCGACCAAGCGGACCAGCGGCTGCCAGGAAGGCGACGGCCTTCTTGTATTTGTCCGCAACGACATCGCCCAGCTTCGGCACGCCGGGAATGTCCGGGTCGGCGAAATGGCCGATCTGGACAATAGGCTTGGCGTAGGGCTTGTTTCCCGTGAACCAGTGCGGAACCTTGGAATTCCAAGCCAGCCAGTTAAACCCGGCCATCTGGGATTCGCCAAGCTCGATCGCATGGATCGACCGGGACGAGCCCTTGTAGCCGGTGACGATCTTGCCCTTGAGGCCAAGGGTCGCCATCACAAGCCGGGGCGCCAGGTAACCGTTCGAGTTCTTGCCGCTGGTCGAGCCAATCAGCGAACGTCCCTTCCAGCTTGCCAGATCGGTGACACCCGAATCGGTGCGCGCCACGATGACAATGTTGGTCTGGTTGGAAGAGCCAAGCCAAGTGAATTTCTGAGATTCGTAGCGCATCTTGGCCGGCCGCAGAAGCTGGTTCACGACGATGTTGTCGAGCGGCATTACCACGTTGTAACCGCCCTTCTGCATGACGTTGTAGGCGAAGTTCATCGCCTTCGCGCCGCCGGCGCCCGGCATATGCTGAACGATGACGGTGGGACTGCCCGGAATATGGTTGCCGTAATGGCGCGCCATGGTCTGGGCGTATTTGTCATAGGTTCCGCCCGGCCCGTAGCCGATCAGAATAGTGACGGTTTTGTTCTTGTAATGATCGGCCGCGCCCGCGCTCAGCGCCGGGGTTGCCGCGATTCCAGCTGCCGCGATCACGGCAAGCGGAAGTGCCCGTTTTATAATGAAATGCATAATTTCTCCCTGATCTTTCAGACCATTTAAATTTGCCGACCATCGCTGCCGATAGCCGAAGAAGGGGTTAATTGCGGTCTGCGCGCCCAACAAGCCAAATCATGACTAAAATATTGCCGGAATTCCGTAACCGGGTTGGCTTGCCCCTGTACCGGGCTTGAGGCAGTATCCGCGCGCGTTTCAAGGGGCGCCATCATCACGCGGATCAGAGGAGACCGGACTTGGCTAATAAGGATTTGAGGGACTGGATCGACGAGCTGGAAGCCGTCGGCGAGGTCCAGCTTTACAAGGGCGCGGATCGGGAAACCGAAATTGGCGGCATTGTCGACATCCACATGCGCCAAATGATCAACCCGGCGGCGATGTTCGACGAGGTGCCGGGCTACCCCAAGGGATACCGGGTGCTGGCCAACATCCTGACCTCGGTCAGGCGGATCAACGTGGCGCTAGGCCTGCCCGTCGATTCCGACGAAATCGAGCTGGTCGATTACTGGCGCAAATATATGAAGGAACAACCGTCCATCCCGCCGGTCGAGGTCAATGGCGGCCCGCTGCTCGATAACGTCCTGCAGGGCGACGACGTCGACCTGACCAAGTTCCCGACGCCGCGCTGGCACGAGCTCGACGGTGGCTACTATATCGGCACCGCCTCCATGGTGGTGATGAAGGACCCGGACACCGGCTGGATCAATTACGGCGCCTACCGCATCCAGGCGCACGACCGCAACACCGCTTCGGTCATGACCTCGAAGGGCAAGCACGGCAACCTGATCATGCGCAAATACCACGAGCGCGGCGAACCCTGCCCGATCGCCGTGGTGGCCGGCATGCACCCGTCCCTGTTCATGGTCGCGGGGCTCGAAATGCCCTACGGCAAGAACGAATATGACTGCGCCGGCGGACTGCTCGGCGAGGGGGTCGAGGTCATCACCATGCCCAAGACCGGCCTGCCGGTGCCAGCCAACGCCGAGATCGCCTTCGAGGGCTTCGTCCATCCAGGCGATACCGTCGAGGAAGGCCCGCTCGGTGAATGGACCGGCTATTACGCGGGCGGCAAGCACGACGAGCCGGCGATCCGCATCGAGACCCTGATGCATCGGGACGATCCGATCGTTCTCGGCGCGATCCCGGGGGTTCCGCCCAACGACGACACCTTCTATCGCGGCACCTATCGTTGCGGGGCGGTGTGGAACCAGCTCGAAGCCGCCGGCATTCCCGAGATCAAGGGCGTATGGGCGCACGAAGCCGGCGGCAGCCGCATGTGGCTAACGGTTTCGGTCAAGCAGATGTATGGCGGCCACGCCAAGCAGGCCGGGCTGATCGCATCGCAATGTCACGCCGGCGCCTACGCCAACCGCTGGGTGGTGGTGGTCGATGATGACATCAACCCGGCCAACATGAACGATGTGCTGTGGGCGATGTGTACGCGCTGCGACCCGCGCGACGGGGTCGACGTGCTCAACGGCTGTTGGAGCACCCATCTGGACCCGATGAGCTACAGCTACGAGGACCCGCGCAATTCACGCGTGGTGGTCGATGCCTGCAAGCCGTTCCGCCGGCGTGATACCTTCCCCGTCGTCGCGCGCGCCAGCCATGAACTTGACGAGAAAATCCGCGCCAAGTTCGGCGACCTGCTGCCCGACGGGTTCTAGCAGGCTGCTGAAAAACCCGTGCGCCACCGGCCTTATTCCGGCGGCGGGCGGGACATCCACATGGCGAGGTCGAAGGTGTTGAGGTCGGCGGCGCGCATGATCTCGGCGATGGCGACCACCGCTTCGGTCGCGGTCACGGTCTCGCTCTCAAGGAACGGGCCGAAATAGGTGTCTTCCTCTGACAGCTTGCGGCAATAGAGCTTGGCGCCGGCGGTCAGCAGCTTCTGCACCGCCTCGGCCGTAACCGCTTCGCTGTCGCCCTGGTTCAGCGCCGCCATGGCGGCGGCGAACGCGGACTCGATCGCGCTGTTGGCCGATCCGGCCCCGTCAGACGACGACATAGACCTCGCCATCCTTCAGCTTCACCTCGAAGGGGCGCAGACGGGCGTTCTTGTTGCCCGGATGACGGCCGGTCTTGAGGTTGAATTCGTAGCCGTGCCACGGGCAGATGATATGTACGTCCTCTTCCGACCAGGCCAGCCCTTCGCTGGTCTTGTCGGCGGCGATTTTTTCGATCACCCGGTTGAGAATGCGGCCCTGGCAGATCGGCCCGCCCTGATGCACGCACTTGTTCTCCCAGGCGTGGAACTCTCCATCGACGAAGAACACGCCGATTTCCACATCGCCATTGACCACCACCTTGCGGCCGCGATCCTCGAACTCGTCTTCGCGGCCAATATAGATATCTGCCATTTCAATAACCTTTATTATTTTACATCGAGACCGAACAGCCGGATCGCGTTTTCGCCCAGCACGTTCTTCTTGGCGGCCTCGTCCAGGAACGGCAGATCGAAAATCGTGCTCGGCGCGTTGAAGTCCCAGTGCGGCCAGTCGGACGCGTACAGCACCTGAGATTCGCCGTTGATCGCCTTGAAGGTCGCTTCGGTCAGCGACATGTTCGAGGTTTCAATCGGTTGAACGGTATAGAACATGTCGCGCATGTAATCGCTGGGCAGCTTCTTCAGCAGCGGCGCTTCGGACGGGCGCATCATGTATTCGCTGTCGAGCCGCTGCATCATGAAGGTCAGCCAGGCAAGACCGGATTCGATCCAGATCACCGGCATGTCGGGGAAGCGTTCCTGCATGCCGTGCACGAGCCAGTTGGTCAGATGCACGATGTTGCACAGCACGAACGAAATCGAATGCATCGAGATGAACAGGTCGAGCTGCTTCATCCAGTCATCCGACCAGGTCAGCCCGGCATGGAAGGCAAGCGGCATCTTGCGCTCGTTGAGCTCGTTGTAGATCGGGATGTAAAGGTTGTGATGCACCGGCTTGAACCGGATGGACGTGATCATGAAGCCCAGAACGCTGGGATGCTCGCCGAACTCACGGATGATCTTCAGGCTCATATCGGGTTCGGTGATCGGCAGGTAGAGCAGCGTCTTCACCTTGTCGTCATACGGCAGGATGCGTTCGCACACCCAGCGGTTATAGGCGAGCGCCAGTTGCGCCTCGACGCGGGGCTGCGGATGGGTGCCGAGCTGCAAAAGGTTGCCGGGAAACAGCACCTGAATATCGATGCCCATCGCGTCCATCGAGCGGCGCACCAGGGTGAGATCGCGATGCACGCTGTCGTCGTCGACCGGTTCCGCCATCTGCTGCTGATGCGGAATGCGCCCGCCGGCGTCCTGATAGCGCAGACCCGGCGTGTGATTGGAAAGCCCAGGTGCGCCGCCGGTGCGTGACTGGAACTCCTGTGCGTAATGCTTGAGGATGGGATC
Source organism: Alphaproteobacteria bacterium (assembly GCA_036445935.1). Lineage (GTDB taxonomy): Bacteria > Pseudomonadota > Alphaproteobacteria > MPNO01 > UBA2964 > JAZFSB01. The sequence goes on from JAZFSB010000093.1 coordinate 9,146, forward strand.
ATCGAGATATTCGATCACCTCGCGCCACGAACTCATTTCCGAATGGTGGGCATCGACATCCACGATGGTCCAGTCGTGAAATCCCTTCTCGCGCTGGTATTTGGTCTCGCGCGCGAGAATATCGCGGGTGTCGGTCTTGATGGTGATCTGCGGGGGAAGTTCCCTGGTCTGTTCAACACCACTATCCATGGCCAATTCCTCGCGATCCCGTTGTTTTGCATTTCATACCGCTTGTCCCGGCGGTGTCGCGAATGATAGGGCAAAGCCCACGAACGCGAAACCGTGCCAAGCTGACCCGGATCACGCCTCCGCGAACAATCGGCCCAGCGCGGGCGGCGCGGGCGCGGCGGAGAGGCTGGGTGAGAGCCGCCGCACGCCAGCCCAAAGCGCTGCCTGCACACTGGTGACCGCCGGCTTGCCAATTGCCTGTTCGATGGGCGCGACCGCTTCCAACATGGTGGTATTAGATCCGCTGAGAAATATTCCGTCGGCTTCGGAGCAATCCTGTCCGGTAGCCGCCGCCACCCAGTCCGATGCCGACACTTCGTTGGATCGGTTTCCACGATCGAGCCCGATGGCATTGACCACGGAAAACCCGCTTGCTTCCAGAAAGGCGCTCTCCCGGTTGATGGACGCGCCTTCATAGGGGCTGACGAGAACCAGGCGTCGCATATCGAGCGCGCGCAGCGCTTCGACCGCCGCACCGGTCGCGGTATAGGCGGGCGTGCCCGACGCTTCCTCGATCGCGGCCACCATTGAGGCCTCTCCATCCGGGCCCCTTTCCATCATGATCCCGGTTCCCTGCAGATCAATGAGATCAACCGCCGCGTCGGCAAGAAGCCGGGCGCAATCCAGTGCGTCTGCTTCGATTTCAGCCTGTCCCCGCTCACCGCCGGAACCCATGCGCATGCGGGTCACGTGGATACCAAGGTCCGCCGGTGCATAGGCCCGGAAATAGGGCTCCACGGTCCAGTTGCCCGACGAGAGGATAATCCCCAGGCGCGCGGAAGGCAGAACGGTGGACATGACGCCAATTGCCCTTCAAAAGATCAAAAATTTCGCGACGGTATCATGGCGGTCAGGGAGTGTCTTTACCTGCCCGGCACGGTCGCCTAATAAACGGAAAAGGATGACAGGGCGTTATGAGCATTTCGGAACATAAGGCGCTGGTCGAGCGGTTCTATGAAGAGCTGTGGAACGGCTGGAATTTCGACGCGATCGGCGAAATTCTGAGCCCCGATGTGGTGTTCCACGGCTCGCTTGGCATGGACAGGACGGGCCATGCCGGGTTCATCGATTATGCCGAGCTGGTCCGCGCCGCCTTCCCCGATTTCCACAACACGGTCGCGGAGATGATCGCCGAGGACGACAGACTGGCCGCCTGCCTGACCTATCGCGGCACGCATGAGGGCGAGATTTTCGATATTGAGCCGACCGGACGCGCCATTTCCTATGCCGGGGTCGCCATCTTCGTCTTTCGGGGCGGGCTGATCAGCCATGTCTGGGTGCTCGGCGACCGGCTGGCGCTGATCCAGCAGCTCACCGACCGCGGGCCGGTATAAGGCGGCGTAGCCACCCAGCCGCCCCTCTGCCATAAATAACCCGATAGCCATTAGGGATAACTGACGGAGAAGATCGGCCGATGGCGAATAGCGAGCAAATGCGCCAGCGCCTCGCGATGTACAATCGCAACGACTTCAAGATCGGATTGTTCGGGCCCAACTGCTCATCCGGGCGCGCGGTCACCCGGGTGCCGGAGCGATGGTCGGGCAGCTGGGCGGACAATCTGGCGCTGGCGCGCATGGCGGACGAGGCCGGGATCGACTTCCTGCTGCCGATCGGGCGCTGGAAGGGCTATGGCGGCGAAACCGAATACCAAGGCGCCACCTTCGAGACCGTGACCTGGGCGACCGGGCTGCTGGCCAAGACATCGCGCATCACGGTGTTCGCGACCGTACACGCGCCGTTGCTGCACCCGGTGATGGCGGCAAAGGAATTCTCCACCGCCGATCACATCGGCGAAGGGCGCTTCGGACTCAACATCGTCTGCGGCTGGAACGACGGTGAATTCGCCATGTTCGGCGCGGAGCTTCGCGATCACGCGGCGCGTTACGATTACGGCCAGGAATGGATCGACGCCATCCGCATGATGTGGGACCGCAAGGACGCATTCGACATCGACGGGCGCTACATCAAGCTCAAGGGCATCCGATCGGAGCCCAAGCCGTTCGGCGGGACACGGCCAATGATCATGAACGCGGGCGCGTCGGAAACCGGCCAGGACTTCGCGGTGCGCAATTGCGACGCCCTGTTCTCCACCCCGCGCAAGGAATTGCCCTTCGAGGCCTTCACCGATGCGGTCACCCGCACCAAGGCCCAGGCCGCTAGCCAAGGGCGCGACATCGACGTCTATTCGGTCGGCGTCATCACCTGCCGGCCAACCACGGCCGAAGCCGAAGACTATCACCACCACTGCATCATAGATTCCGCCGACTGGGGCGCCGTGGATAATATCCTGACCATGCGCAAAGTCGATTTCGACGCAACCCCCGCCGATGAGCTCGACCGGATGCGCCGGCACGTGGCGCACGGGCTGGGCGGCACGCCGATCGTCGGCGATCCCGACCAGGTGGCCGCCGGGCTGGCGAAATTCGCCCGCGCCGGCGTGCGCGGCATGGGCCTCTCGTTCGTCAACTATGGCAGCGAGCTGCCCTATTTCTGCGACGAAGTGCTGCCGCGCCTGGAACGGATGGGTTTGCGCGAAACCCGCTGACCGGCCGGGCCCCCGAATCGAAGCGGAGGCCCGGCGAGCTATCGCCTAATACTTGTAGACGGCGGGGAACTTGGCCCGCACCTCAGCCGCCAGTTCGGGCGAGGTCTGCGCCACCGCCGGGAAGGTGTCGAGACGCTCATACGGCCGGCAGGCGTTGATGATCACCCGGTTGTTGAAGAGCGTGCCTTCCTCGTGCATGGGATCGAGCCGCGAGGACTGACACTGCGACAGGTGCGTGATGTCCCTTGCGGGGTCGGACCGCGTGCCCATCGCCCAGACGACATCATGCAGGTTCGACGCGTCGATATCCTCATCGACCACCACCGTATATCGTCCGCAATAGGTGGCGGGGCTGAGTTGCGACGCCATCAGCCCCGCCTGGGTCGCGTGACCGTAGAAGCGCTGCTTGATGGAAACCACGACGAAGGTCCGACCTGATCCCGCCTCGTGATGCCAGACGCCGCGCACATCCTGAACACCGGCATTTTGCAGTCCCTCGAGCAAAGTCACCGAGCGGGTGAAGCAGCGCTCGAAGAGGTGGCTGTGGGGCGGCCGCTGGCTCGCCGCGCAGGTCAGGATCGGGTTGTTGCGGTGATAGATTTTTTTGATGTGGAACACCGGATCCTGCTCGGCATCGCCGGCGTAATAGCCGGTCCATTCGCCGAACGGCCCTTCCAGCCGGTTTTCGTTGGGCACCTGCTCGCCCTCGATCACGATCTCGGAATTGGCGGGGAACGGCAGGCCGTTATCGCCGACGATCAGATCGATCGGCTTGCCGGCCAGACCGCCCTGGAAATCGAATTCCGGTACATCGTCGGGAATCGTCATCCGCGCGGCCAGGAAATGCGTGGGGTCGACGCCGACGACGATGGTCATCGGACAGGGCAGGCCCTTCTCGAAATACTTCGCGCGATGGATATTCCCCTGCTTGCCGTTGGAGATCATGGCGCCCAGGGTCTTACCGTCATGGACCATGCAGCGATAGGTGCCCGAATTGATCCGGTCGGTGTCGAGATCGCGCGTGATCACGCCGCAGGCGGTGCCGATATAGCGCCCGCCATCGAGTTCATGATGGATCGGCACCGGAAGCAGCTTGGTGATGTCGATATCGTCGCCTTCGACGGTATTTTCCATGACCGGTCCGGTATCCACGTAGTTGGGCGGGATCGGCTTGTGGCTGAACATCTTTTCCCGATAGGCGTTCAACAGCGCGAACCGGTCATTGACATGCTCGGTGTCCATCCCGACCGCGATGGCGAGGCGCATTGGTGACGCCAGCATGCCATACAGGCAACGAAAGCCCTCTGGATAGCCGGGAACGTTATCGAAAAGGACGGCCTTGGATTTCTCCACGCGCTCGCGATAGAGCACCTCGACCACCGCGCCCATTTCCTTGTCCCAATGCGCGCCATCGACTTTTTCAAGCTGTCCGCCTTGCTCCACGGCCTCGAGAAAATCGCGCAGATCGGTCTGTGGGCTAAAATTTTCCCTACTGGTCGCCATTCCTTATTCTCCTTTTTTTGCTGTCTGTTAAAACTAGTCTCTCAAATGCCCCCAGCGGTTCCAGGCGTCGCGTCTGGCCTCGGGCGATGGCGCGTTGACCTTCTGAAAATCATCCTTCCAGTGGAATGGCCGGCAGGCATTCACAATTCCGCGTGAATTATAGAGCTTGCCCGCCGCGCGGTCTTCCGGCGGGATCACCGGATCGAGCGCCGAACTCCACGCATTATGGATGATGTCGATAGACGTTGCCGGGTCCGAGCGCGTGCACATCGCCCAGATGACCTCTTCCAGGTTGGACACGTTCACATCTTCGTCGACGACGATCACGTAACGCCCCAGATAGGCGCCGGCATGGCACATCGCCGCGATATGGCCGGCCTGGGTCGCGTGGCCCGGATAGCGCTGCTTGATAGCGACTGCCAGGAACAGGCGCGAGCCGCCAACCTCGTGCGCCCATACCCCGGTCACGTCGGGCACGCCGGCGCGCAGTATATTCTCCTTCAGCACCGCCGAGCGGCTGATCGCCCGATAGCGCGCATATTCGTAAGGCATGCGGATATGAGCCGCGCCCAGAATAATAGGGTCATTCCGATGATAGATGGCGGCGATATCAACCCAGGGCTCGGCCTCCATCGCCTCACCCTGATAGCCCAGCCATTCGCCGAACGGGCCCTCCCGCTTGGTGTTGCCGGGATGGATGAAGCCTTCCAGCACGATCTCGGCGTTGGCCGGGAACGGCAGGCCGGTATGGCGGCCCGTAACACAGGCGACCGCCTCGCCGCGATAGGCGCCCATCATGTCGAGTTCGCTGACCCCTTCCGGCACCTCGGTCGATGATGTCAGGAAGGACAGCGGATCGCTGCCGACGACGATAACCACCGGCATGGGTTCGCCCTTGGCCATATATTTTTCCCGGTGGATACGCCCGTGCTTGCCGGGCGAGATATAGAGTCCGACCCGCTTTTCGTCATGGATCATTACCCGGTAGGTGCCGCAGTTGATCCAACCGCTATCCGGGTCGCGCGTGATGTTGAAGCAGCCGGTGCCGATATAGCGTCCGCCATCTTCCGGATTCCACAAGGGCGCGGGAAATTTCGTGACATCGATCGCGTCGCCCTCGAGCACGTTTTCCAGCACCGGCCCGTTATCCACGATCTCATGCGGGATCGGCGCAAGGCCGCGCGTATGGTCATGATATCCGTTACTCAGCCCGATCTTGTCGAGCTCCGGCGGGAAACCCAGCGTCAGGTTCTTGCGCGTGCCGGTGAACCAGTTGACCAGCAGGCGGAACCCCTTGGGGCAGCCCTCGACCTCATCGAACAGGATGCTCGGCGTGCCCTCGTCATGGCACATCACTTCAACGATTTGGCCGACATCGCGCTGCCAATTCGCGCCCCGGACGATTTTGAGATCGCCCATGCGCTCGACCTCGGCCAGCCAGTCGCGTA
>JAZFSB010000094.1:0-3661 GCA_036445935.1 Alphaproteobacteria bacterium
CGGATTGCTCTATGCTGAGCGACGCAAGAATCTTTCCGGACTGACGAGGAAACGATGACCGCTGTTTCCGCGATCTCGCAACGGATCTGGGACATGAAGTACCGGTTCCGCGCGCCGGGCCCGGCCGGCGAGGTGTTCGACAAGACCATCGAGGATAGCTGGGCACGCATCGCGCGCGCGCTGGCCGAGCCCGAAAATGATCCGGCCATGTGGTGCGAGCGTTTCACCCGCGCGCTCGGGGATTTCCGTTTCCTGCCGGCCGGACGCATCGTCGCCGGCGCCGGCACCGCGCGCGACGTCACCCTGTTCAACTGCTTCGTGATGGGCGCCGTGCCGGACGACATGTCGGGCATTTTCGAACATCTGCGCGAGGCCGCCCTCACCCTGCAGCAGGGCGGCGGCATCGGCTATGATTTTTCCACCCTCAGGCCGAAGGGCGCACTGGTGCGGGGCGTCGGCGCGGATGCCTCGGGACCACTCAGCTTCATGGATGTGTGGGACGCGATGTGCCGCACCATCATGAGCGCGGGGTCGCGCCGCGGCGCCATGATGGCGACTCTGCGCTGCGATCATCCCGACATTGAAGCGTTTATCGACGCCAAGCAGGAGCCCGGGCGACTGCGCATGTTCAACCTGTCGGTCCTGATCACGGATGACTTCATGCGGGCGGCGAAGCAAGACGACGCCTGGGAACTGGTGTTCGGCGGCCAAACCTACCGCACCGTAAAAGCGCGCGAGCTGTGGGACAGGATCATGCGCGCGACCTACGCCTATGCCGAACCCGGCGTGATCTTCATCGACCGCGTCAACGCTCTCAACAACCTGAATTACTGCGAAACCATCGCCGCCACGAATCCTTGCGTGACGGGCGAAAGCTGGGTCCACACGACAGAGGGTCCGCGCCAGGTTCATGACCTCGTCGGGCGTCCCTTCGCCGCGCTGGTCGACGGGCGTCCCCGTCAAAGCGGCGCGGCCGGGTTCTTTTCCACTAGTCACAAGGACGTTCTGCTTCTCACCACCGTCGAAGGCCACGCGCTTCGTCTGACGGCGGATCATCCAGTGCGCCGAGCGGCATCGGTCACCCGCGACCGCATCGCCCGCGAATGGGTGAAGGCGGGTAATCTGCAACCCGGCGACAGAATCGTGCTCAACGATCACCGCGCCGGTCCGTCATGGGGCGGACCCGGCACCGAAGAAGAGGGCTATTTGACCGGCCTTCTGATCGGCGACGGTACGCTGAAGACGGACAAGGCGGTGTTGAGCGTCTGGCCGCGCGCGGCGGCGGTGGGCGACAAAAACGGGCCGGACGGAGTCCGCGCCGTCATGGCGCAGGCCGAACGGGCCGCGCGGACCCTGCCGCACCGGGCGGATTTTACCGGCTGGGTCACGGTCGCCGGGCGCGGAGAATACCGGCTTTCTCTGGCGGCGCTGAGCCGACTGGCGGACGAGCTGGGCCTGCGCCCCGGATCAAAATCGGTAACGCCCGCGATCGAACGTAGTTCAAGCGATTTTTGCCGGGGCTTCCTGCGCGGATTTTTCGACGCAGATGGCAGCGTTCAGGGAGACCAGAAGAAGGGCGTCAGCGTCAGGCTGGCGCAAAGCGATCTCGACCGGCTCCGCGCGGTCCAGCGCATGCTGTTACGTCTTGGTATTAACAGCACGATCCATGCCGAACGCCGGCCGGCCGGCGCATCGCGCCTGCCCGACGGTCGCGGCGGCAGTAAGTGGTATGCAACACGGCCACAGCATGAACTGATCATCGCCCGCGACAATCTGTTGCGCTTCGCCGACATGATCGGGTTCGGCGACACCGACAAGGCAACCCGGCTGTCGACGCTGATCGCCGGCTACCGCCGGCTGCCTAACCGCGAACGGTTCATTGCACGCGTCTCCGCGGTTGACCCCGTCGGCGCCGAGGAGGTCTTCGACGTCGAGGTGCCCGGCGTCAACGCCTTCGACGCCAACGGGCTCTATGTCCACAATTGCGGCGAACAGCCGCTGCCGCCTTACGGAGCGTGCCTGCTGGGCTCGATCAATCTGGCGCGGCTGGTGAACGAACCCTTCACCGACCAGGCCGCGCTCGACATGGAGGCGCTTGGCGAATTGGTGCCGGTGGCGGTGCGCATGATGGACAACGTGATCGATGTCTCGCGCTTTCCGCTGCCCGCCCAGGCCGAGGAAGCCCGCGCCAAGCGGCGCATCGGGCTCGGCGTCACCGGGCTTGCCGACGCGCTGATCCTGTGCGGCGTGCGCTACGGGTCGGAGCGCGCGGTCGCGCTGTGCGAGCAATGGATGGGGACGATCGAACGCCACGCCTATTTGGCGTCGACGGCGCTGGCTGCCGAGAAGGGCGCGTTTCCGATGTTTGACGCCGACGCCTATCTGGCGGGCGCGCACATACTGGGGCTCGATGAAGACGTGCGGGAAGCGATAGCCGCGCACGGCATCCGCAACGCGCTGCTCACCTCGATCGCGCCGACCGGTACCATCTCGCTGTTCGCCGACAACGTGACGTCGGGGATCGAGCCGGTCTTCGCCTTCACCTATAAACGAAACGTGCTGATGCCGGACGGCACGCGCCAGACCGAGGAAGTGTCCGATTACGCCTGGCGGCTGCACCGGCGGACCTTTGGCGAGGACGCGGAATTGCCGGATTATTTCATCGACGCGCAATCCCTGAGCCCGCGCGACCATCTGGTGATGCAGGCCGCGGCCCAGAAATATATCGACAGCTCGATTTCCAAGACCATCAACTGTCCCGAGGCGCTGCCCTTCGAGGCGTTCAAGGACATCTACGCCAAGGCCTATGAGATGGGCTGCAAGGGCTGCACCACCTACCGGCCGAACCCGGTGACCGGCGCCGTGCTGGAAGCGTCCTCGGCGGCCGATGCCCCGGAGGATGCGCCGCAGCCCGAACTGCCGCTCGATGCGCCGCCGCACCCCACGGACGGGTTCGAATCGGGTGGCGTGGTCTACATGACCCAGCCGCTCGACCGGCCCGAGGAACTGCCCGGCCAGACCTACAAGATCAAATGGGCGGATTCCGACCACGCCATCTACATCACCATCAACGACATCATCCAGGATGGCCGCCGTCGCCCGTTCGAGATCTTCATCAACTCCAAGAACATGGAGCATTTCGCCTGGACGGTGGCGTTGACCCGCATGATCAGCGCCGTGTTCCGGCGCGGCGGCGACGTGTCCTTCGTGGTCGAGGAACTCAAGGCGGTTTTCGATCCGCGCGGCGGGCACTGGTTCGAGGGTAAATACGTCCCCTCGCTGCTGGCCGCGATCGGCCAGGTGATCGAGCGCCACATGATCACCATCGGCTTCCTGCCCGTGACGGGTGCTGGCGAACGGCCGCAACCGGTCGCGGCGGTGGCGGGCGGCGGCGATGCCGGCGGCGCCTCGCCGGACAGCCGGCGCATCCCCAACCAGTGCCCCAAATGCGGCGAAGCCGCCCTCATCCGCCAGGAAGGCTGCGACCTATGCACCACCTGCGGCTACAGCAAATGCGGGTGAACGAAGGAAAAGCCGGGCCGTCTTCCTCTCACATCCCCGCATTCGTCATTGCCGGGCTTGACCCACTGGTGTCCGGGTTAAATTTAGGGAAGTAGGCCGTGGCCCCATCCGTCCGCAGGTTCCGGGCGGCGCGGTGGCA
>JAZFSB010000095.1:0-3972 GCA_036445935.1 Alphaproteobacteria bacterium
CTTTCCGCTGGCCAAGATCTTCCCCGTGCTGATGAAAGCGCGTCCGGCCGGCGTTCTGTTCGAAGGGGCCAACCCGCGCCATGCACATGAGTGGGAGGACATTACCGATGCGAAAATTCCCGATCACAAGGTGCTGATCCCCGGCGTGATCGATTCCACGTCCAATTTTGTCGAGCATCCCAAGCTGATCGCGCAGCGGATCTGCCACTACGCCGATATCGTCGGGCGCGAGCGCGTGATTGCCGGCACCGATTGCGGTTTCGGCACCTTCGTTCGGCGTCAGCCGCTTGTTGCGACATCGGTCGTCTGGTCCAAGTTGCGCGCCCTGGCCGAGGGCGCCGCTATCGCCACTGAGCGGCTCTGGCGCTAACCGAAATCCGGCGTATGATTTGAAAGGCCGGGCCGATCTCCCAGATCGGCTTCACCCGGCGAACGTCTGATTATCTCTCCCTACGACTCGAGGCTGAATGATGCGCGCACTATTGGCGGACCGGAATGCGGTGCGCGGCGCGTTATGGATGGCCGCGGCCTCGCTCATGGTCGCGTTTTCGGCGGCCTGCGTGCGCGAGCTGTCGGGGACCTATTCGGTGTTCCAACTTGTGTTCCTGAGAAGCGTCGTCGGTACCACCCTGCTGATGCCCTGGATGATCCGCATGGGGCGGCGGGGAACGCTCATGACCACGCGCCTGCCGCTCTACGTGCTGCGGACCTCGCTCAGCTACACCGGCATGGTGTGCGTGTTTTACGGCCTGTCCAACATGCCGATCGGTGAGGTCTATTCGCTGTTGTTTCTGGTGCCGCTGATCACCATCGTGCTGGCCGTGCTGATCCTGGGCGAACATGCCGGCTCGCATGCCTGGATCGCCTGCGCCGTGGCTTTCATCGGCGCGATGATCATTCTCAGGCCGGGCATCATCCCCATTAGCATCGCCGCCGGCGCCGTGCTGTACACCGCCGTGACCTATGCCGCCACCAATATCTGCATCAAGTCGTTGGCCCGCACCGACAGCCCGGTGCACATCACCATCTACGGCCATGTGGTCGCGTTGCCGTTCGCGCTGGTGCCGGCGCTGTTCGTGTGGAAAGACCTGGCCTGGGTGGATGTTCCGTGGATCCTGGCGCTCGGGGCCTTCCAGCTTATGTCAGGATTGTTTCACGCCCGCTCGGTCAGCGCGGCGGATGCGCGCGTGGTGCAGCCATTCAATTTCCTGCGCCTGCCGTTCAGTGTCGTTATCGCCTGGTTCCTGTTCGCCGAACTGCCCAGCCACTGGACCTGGCTCGGCGCCGGGCTGATCTTCGCAAGCTCGTACTACGTGCTCTACCGCGAAGGCAGAAGCCATGTGCGGCGTTAGCCCCAGCGCTTTTCCATGCCGTCCAGCAATTCGGCGATGCGCTGGGTCGAGGCTTCCTTGTCGGTGGATTCGTAATAGGCCGCCATGGCGCGCACCGGGTCGCCGGCGAAATAGCGTTCATAGAGCTGCTGGCGGCCGGAAAAGCTGCTCATCGCCGCATCGACGGCGAGCCGGAACAGCCGGATGCGCGTGTTCGAATCCGCGTTGGCGGCCTGGAAATAGCGCTCGATATCGGCCGAAACCGGGCTGTCCAGCATGGCGACCGAGGGCACCATCATCATTCCGCCGGCGCCGATATTCTGGACGATTTCGCAGGCCCGGCGGAACATCGGCGGGAACATGAAACGCACCGATTGCAGGAACCGGCGGCCCGGAATCACGGTGCCGCCGGGGCCCGGTTCGGTATTGGCCTCGGACGCGATCAGGGCGGCCTCGACGAAAGAGGCCATGTTGATCAGCTCGGCCAGCATGCCCTGGACATGCTGGAAGCGGTCGGTATTGGCCGCGCGCGCCAGGGTAATGGCCAGATCGCGCATGAATTCGGCCTTGGAAAGATCCTTGGTGGCGAACTGGTGCGAGCCCTGGATCGAAACATGGGTGCGGCTATGGATGCGGTTATAGACCTCTACATCGCGATAGATGAAGACGCGCTCCCACGGCACCAGCACATCGTCGAAGATCACCACGCAGTCGCTATCGTCGAACCGCGCGGCGAGCGGGAAATCGGCCGGTGAGGCTGCTTCGTGATGCATGACCGAGGGCCGGGCGATCAGCCTGAGGCCCGGCGTCGCGATCGGGATGGCGAAGCCGAAAGCGTGGGCGCGCGCTTCCTCGGTCTCGGGTAGCGGGTAGCTCGGCGCCGGCATTACCAGAATTTCGTCCGAGAACGCGGCCAGCGTCGCCAGCATGCGCGCGCCGCGGATCACGATCCCCTTGTCGTTGTCGTCGACCACCGTGGCCGCGATGTCCTTTTCCTGCTGGTCGAGCGGTCGGGAGCGGTCGACCTGCGGGCTGACCAGCGCGTGCGTGGTCGCCAAATCGCCTTCGCGGATATATTCGTAATAGGCCCTAACATTGCCGGCGAAATCGCCGCCGCTGGAAGAAAACGCGTCCTGGGCCGCGGCCATCGAGGACAGCATGACGTTGAGAAAATCCGGGCTGCGGCCAAACATGCCACAGGTGTAATCGTGCCAGACCTTGACCATGCCCCGGCGGGCGGTCAGGTCGGCGCTACTGTGTGGCTCAATGAAAGACAGCCCGACCCGGTCGCCCGATGTCGGCGATAGATAGGTCATTGTGTCGATAAGCGCCGGGTCATGCTGCAGGTCATACAGCTCGGCCGTGGTCTGCGCGCCGCCGGCGAAGTGGGGGTCGGTGGTGACGTCCTTGATGCGTTCGCCATCGGCCCATAACTCGCGGTCGTCGCGCAGCCCGTCGAGAAACGCCGCCCCTGTGCGGATACCCATTAGCGCCTCCTGTTTATGTCGGCTCCAGCCCGATCCACGCAAGTGGATTATGTCTTAAACATCTTCGCAGCCCGCCCGGCGGACATAATATTCCCAGGCCCGGTCGTGACCGACCGAGCGGTCCTTGGCGACGATGTCGCCGGCGATGTCGATTTCGCCCTCCGACAGGAAAGTGATCTCGCCCATCTGCATCGCCGCCATTTGCAGCCGCGCGTTGCGCTGCGCCTGGATCGCGGTGGTGACGGCGGCCTGCACATGCGGCATGGCGACCACGTTGCCGTGGCCCCGCATCAGGGCGACCCGGTTGTCGCCCAGCGTTTTCGCCAGGTCGCGCCCCTGGTCAATGTTGATCACCAGCAGGTTGGAATCGCCGAAATTCGTCCTGATGTCCCAGACCGGTATGTCATGGCCGAGCCGCGCCGCGGTATGAAACATCGGCCGCAGCTTAACGCCGGTGACGGTGAACGGGATCAGCTCGTCGGCGTGGCTGTGCACCACGGAATGGACATCGGGCCGCGCCTCGTAAACGCCGGCATGGATGTAGCGTTCCAGATAGACCGGCGTGTCGCCCGCGTTGATCGGCTCGCCGTCCAGCCCGTATTCCAGGATATCGGGCACCGTCACCAGCTCCGGGCTGCGCGAGCGCGCCATCAGGAAGCGGTCCGGCTTGTCGGGATGGCGCATGCTGATATGGCCATAGGCATCGACCACGCCCTGATGCGCGAGAATGCGGTTAGCATGTACGATGTGGCGCAGTATTTCGGTCTGCTCGGACATGTCGCTTGGCCCCCTTGTTTTTTAATCGACGTGGTGTCTCCGAGCATGACGGCAAGCCGTCCCGGCGGCAAGGCGGGCACTGTTTCGGATGGGAATATGTTGCGTTTGCGCGATGTTGCCAGCGACGCCCTGTCACTCCGGCACACCTGCCTTGCGCAGATTTACGATTATGCGCTCCTTGTCCGCCGGATCCTTATATCGAAGAAACCGGTTCAATCTTTTGAGCGAGAATTTCGGAAATCGTTTGAGGCTTTCCTTGACCGTGGCGCGAGCCTCATCCATTCGGCCTGCCTCGGCATAGGTAGCGGCCAGCATCATCGAGGGACGGGACGGGTCCGCGTCCCGCCGAGCTTCCAGTGCGGCAATCGCCTCGTCGT
>JAZFSB010000096.1:0-5747 GCA_036445935.1 Alphaproteobacteria bacterium
AAAGGGGATGTAGATGAAACGGTTAGCCACGTTCGCCGCCTGCATTGCGGCACTCGCCATGTTGAGCGGCCCGACCAGTATCGCCCAAGCCGACAAGCCGTCCTGGGCCGGAAAAGGCGGTCCCGGAAAGCACAAATACAAATCCAAGGGCCGGAAGCATCGCTACAAGGCGCGGGGCCGCCGCCATGGCGGGCCGCCACCCTGGGCGCCCGCACACGGTTACCGCGCCAAGCACAAATTCAAATACCGCCATCGCGGAAATGTCTATATCGGGACTTCCGCCGACCTTCTGGCGATCCCCGATACCGGTATTGGCAGTTGCAACCGCCAGGTCGTCGGCGGGCTGCTCGGCGCCGCGGCGGGCGGCTTTCTGGGCTCGAAGATCGGCAGCGGCAGCGGCCAGACCGCCGCGGTCATCGGCGGCACCATTCTGGGCGCGCTGGTCGGCGGTAATATCGGCCAATCGATGGACCGGATCGACCAGAACTGCGTCGGCCAGGTGCTAGAGCGCGCGCCGACCGGCCAGTCAGTGGTGTGGAAAAATCCGGATCAGGGCGGGCAACAGGTCCAGGTCACGCCGACCCGCACCTTCGAGGCGAGCGGCGGGCAATATTGCCGGGAATACCAGACCAAGATCATCATCGAGGGGCGCGAACAGAGCGGCTACGGCACGGCCTGCCGCCAGCCGGATGGAAGCTGGAAGCGGAATTAATCCACGCCGGCCAGGAAACGCTCGACGGCTACAAGGAATTCGGCCGGCCGCTCGGCATGAATCCAGTGGCCGGCGCCCTCTATGGTTTCGATCGCGGCCTGGGGGAAGAAACCCGTGATTGCGGCTTCGTGCCCGGGCGGCACGTAAGGTGATGCTCCGCCCCGGATGAACAGGGTCTCTCCGTCGTAACGCGTCTGGCCCGCCTCATAGGGAAACGCCACGAGGTCCGGCATGGCCGCATCCAGCACGTCGAGATTGATATTCCAACTCGGCCCGTCATCGCCGAAGCTGAGATTGTGGAGCAAAAATCCCCGCAGGCCGGGCTCTGGAACCGCCGCGCTCAACGCCGCGTCGGCGTCGCCACGGCGCGCGATGACGGAAAGGTCAAGCGCGCACATGGCCTTGATGTGGGGCTCATGGCTATGGCCATAGGCGACCGGCGCGATGTCGGCGACGATCAGCGCCCCGATCGCGCCGGGCTCCGTCAGCGCGGCCGCCATCGCCGCCTTGCCGCCCATCGAATGGCCAAGCAGCACGGGCCGGTCGAGCCCCTCGTCGGCGATCAATTCCAGTAGGTCGTCGGCCATCGCCGGATAGTCCATGCGCGCATCCCATGGCGAGGCGCCATGATTGCGCATATCGACCGTGATCACGCGCCACGTTTTGGCCAGCGCCTTACCCAGCGTTCCCCAGTTGCGCCCGGACCCGAACAGGCCATGCACAATGACGATCGGCGCACCGTCGCCGGACTCGGTAAAGTTCAGCTTCATGTCAAAGGCGGCTTCTCCGCCCTACACCCTAACGGATTGAATGAAACGAAAGCGTCCCCCTCCCCCCTTGCGGGGGAGGTCAGGGAGGGGGGGTGGCGCATCCGCGCCTAAAAAGACTCTTTGGCCGCTTGGCCGGCGGCCGACCCCTCACCCGGCGCGCTCCGCGCGCCACCCTCTCCCGCAAGGGGAGAGGGTTCCAAGCGTCGGAATCGATCCCCTAGTTGCTCCCCAGCATCGCAACCAGCAGCGCCATGCGCACATGCAGCCCGTAGCGCATCTGGCGGAAATAGGCGGCGCGCGGATCGTCGTCCAGTTCGGCCGGAATTTCGCCGACCCGCGGCATCGGGTGCATCAGCACCATGTTGCTGGGTGCGCGATCCATGTCGGCGCGGGTCACGGCGTAGGAAAAATCTATATCGACCGAGTCGGCAAGCCGTTCCTTTTGCACCCGGGTTACGTAAAGCACGTCGCTGTCGTCGATCACCGCATCCAGATGGGTGAACTCGGCATCGTCCGCGCCCAGGTAATCGCGCGGCAGGCGTAGCGCTTCCGGGCTGACGAAGCGGAGCTTCGCGTCATAGAGCCTGAGCAGCTTGGTCAGGCTGTGGACCGTGCGGCCATATTTCAGGTCGCCCATCAGGGTCACCCGCAGACCGTCGAGCGTGCCGCGCTCGCGACGTATGGTGTACAGGTCGAGCAGCGCCTGAGTCGGGTGCTCGCCGCTACCATTGCCGGCATTGATGATCGGCACCGAACAGACCCGCGCCGCGCGTTCGGTGGCGTCGTCGTCGAAATGGCGCAGTACGATGGCGTCGGCGTAGCATTCAAGCGTGCGCACCGTGTCCTCGAGCGTCTCGCCCTTGGTCACCGACGAGTAATTGACCTCGTTGATCGGTATCACGCTGCCGCCGAGCTTGGTCATCGCCGCATAGAAGCTGGACGAAGTCCGGGTCGAGGGTTCGTAGAACAGATTGACGATGGTCTTGCCGGTCAGCGGCATGGTGCGGCCCACCGCCAGCCGGTCCGCCATCGCGAAGATGTCTTCGATGTCCTTCCGGGTGAACTGATCGACGGAGATAACGGCGCGACGCCAGGGAAAATCGGCGCCAGTTACGATTTCGTTCGCATAAACGGTATCCAACGACACTCCCTTTCGCAGCCGACGCTTTGGATACTTTCCTAGGTCACGTACCATCGAATCGCCAGTCTCAAGAATGAGACGCCTCGCCCTGGTCAAGCGGCGGTGCATCGCGCGATATTAGCACACATGAAATCGCCACCAGCGTCAGGGCGGCGGCGAACCAATAGACGGCGAGCGGCGAACCAAAATCGACCAGCCAGCCGGAAACCACCGGCGCGGTCGCATTGCCGATGGTAAACCCGATAGTGACGAAAGCGACCACCGCCCCCAGCAGCGCGGGCGGCGCGTCGTCCCTCACCATCAGGTCGCGCGACGGGCTGATGATCCCCTTGGTCAGACCGGCGACCGTCAGCAGGACCGCCGCCAGCCAAAACGGCAGCGCACCGGTCGCGACCGCGGCGGTAGCCAGCGCCGCCACCGACAGCATGGTCACCAGCACCAGATCTCGACGCTGCGTGCGATCGGCCAGTACACCGCCGATCATCACCCCAACCACGGCGGCAATGAGATTAGCCGACAGCACCCCACCGGCCAGCGTCTCGGACACGCCATAAAACGCGACGAGCACCACGATGGAAAACGAGCCGATCGCGCTGGTCGCCATCGAAGATGTGGCGAAATAGACGAAGTGGGCGAGAATCCGGCGTGACATCATGGCCTGCCACGTACTGCGGAACTGTCCGCCCCGCTTGGACTTGCGCGCGACATCGTCGCGGAGCCGCCCGCTTAACACCAGCATCAGGAAGGCGATCGCGACGCCGATCAGCCCGGTCACGACCAGCGCGAAGCGCCAGTCGAACAAAGCCGACAACGTCCCCATCACCAGCGGCGCCACGGCGAAACCGCCGGTGCCGCACAGGCTGTGAAAGCTGAACGCCCGGCCGTGGCGCGCTTTTTCCACCGATGCCGACAGGATCACGTAATCGCACGGGTGGAACACGCTGTTGCCGGCGCCCGCGACCACGAACAAACCAACCAGCGCCAGGTAGGAATCGGTCATCCCGGCCAAGGTGATGGCGCTCGACACCACCAGCATGCCGACCCACAGCATGCGCCTGGCGCCGATGCGATCTACCAGCATGCCCACCGGCATCTGCACCGCCGTCGCGGCAATGAAAAACGACGTGGATATAAGCCCGAGCTGGACATAGCCGACCTGCAGATCACGCGCCATCGCGGGCAGCAACGCGGCTAGGCAAAGGACATAGAAATGGCTGACGAAATGCCCGGCACCGACGATTCCGGTCGCGGTCCACTGCCGCGCCGCGCTGTCCGGGGCACGCTCCGCCGTCTTACTGATCGATGCATTCATGCCGCGGTTGATACCCCTGCAAAGCGGCTGCGGCAAGCCGGAAGAAAGCCATAAAATCTGCCACTATTTAGCCGTGTCAGCCCGCCAGTTGAAGTGCGCGCATTGTCGCATCGGCGCTTCCTCTTGCCGTCACCCTTTCTATCCGGTCTGATCAATCATGTTCGAGCTTCTAGGCGTCATAAAGTCGTTCGGCCCGGTTAAGGCGGTGGGGCCGATCGACCTCACCACCCGACAGGGGGAAACGACCGTCCTGATCGGTCCCAGCGGATGCGGCAAATCCACCCTCCTCAGGGTGATGATCGGGCTTTCGATCCCGGTTGCCGGGACGGTGCTGTTCGGTGGCATGCCGGTCGATCCGGCCACAGCCCCGACGCTGCGCCGGCGCATGGGCTACGTGATCCAGGAAGGTGGCCTGTTCCCCCATTTGAGCGGGCGCGACAATGTCGCGCTGATGGCCCGCCACCTGGGCCAGCCGGACACGGCCATAGCGGAAAGGCTGGCAACGCTTACGGCGCTGACCCGACTGCCGGAGGACGCACTGGACCGCTTCCCCGCCCAGCTATCCGGTGGCCAGCGCCAGCGCGTCGCCCTGATGCGCGCGCTGATGCTCGACCCCGACGTGCTGCTGCTGGACGAGCCCCTGGGCGCGCTCGACCCGATGATCCGCCACGATCTGCAGGCCGAACTGCGCGACATCTTCCGCGCGTTGGGCAAGACCGTCATCATGGTGACGCACGATATCGGCGAAGCCGGTTATTTCGCCGATCACATCGTTCTGCTGCGCGATGGGTGCATCGCCCAGCAGGGCGACATCGCGGATCTGGTGGCAAACCCGGCTAACGATTTCGTCGCCCGTTTCATGGCCGCCCAGCGAGGGCTTGCCGAGGTGATCGCGGAGCGCGGGCGATGAGGCGGCTCGCCCTGATAGGCATGGGTTTGGTGCTGCTCGGCGCCAACGGCGCGCGGGCGGAGGGTCTGACCATCGGCTCCAAATCCTTCACCGAGTCGGTCATCCTGGGCGAGATCATGGCGGGGCTGGCGCGCGATGCTGGCATTGCCGCGCGCCACCGCGCGCAGCTCGGCGGCACGCGAATTCTGTGGAGCGCCCTTAAAGGGGGCGAGATCGACGCCTATCCCGAATATACCGGCACCATCGCGCGCGAGATCCTGGCGGCGAACCCGCCCCGCGACGCGGCCGCCATGCGGCGCGCGCTGAGCACCCACGGCATCGCCATGTCGCGCCCGATCGGCTTCAACAACACCTATGCGCTGGCCATGAAACCAGCGATCGCCGACCGGCTGGGGGTCAAGAGCATCTCCGATCTTGCCCGCCATCCGCGGCTGCGGCTCGGCTTCAGCAACGAATTCATGGATCGCGGCGATGGTTGGCCGGCGCTCAGGCGGCGCTATGCCCTACCGCAGACCAGGGTGCGCGGTATCGACCACGACCTCGCCTATCGCGGCCTCGCCGCCGGCGATATCGACGCCATCGACATCTACACCACCGATGCGGAAATCGCCTATTACGGGCTGCGCCTGCTGACCGACGACCGGGGCCATTTCCCGGCCTATGACGCCGTGCTGCTCTACCGTGCCGACCTGGCCAAACGCCTGCCGGGCGCGGTAAAGGCGCTGCGCCGGATCGAAGGGCGGATCGACGCCAGCCGCATGATCGCGCTCAACGTCCAGGTCAAACTCGACGGCAAATCCGAACGTACGGCGGCGGCGGGATTTCTCGAGGCCACGCTCCGCATCGCGCCCGACGCGCGCGACAGCGGCCTGTGGACGCGCCTCGCCGACCGCACGGCGGAA
>JAZFSB010000097.1:0-3649 GCA_036445935.1 Alphaproteobacteria bacterium
CCGCCTCGCCAGCCTGGGCCACGCTGGCGAGATGGTCGGGGTTGCGCACCTCGTCGAAGGCGCGGCGGTAATAGGGCTGAATCGCCTTCTTGATCGCCGGGTCCTTGACCACCAGGAAGCGCCAGCGCTGCGTATTCCCACCATTGGGCGCACAGCTCCCCGCCTCCAGGATTTTTCGGATCAGCTCATCCGGCACCGGGTCCGGCTTCAGCCGCCGCATCGCCCGCGTGGTCCGCATAATCTCGAATAAATCAGTGTCCCCGGCCATCCTGTCCTCCCTTGGGCGCTAAACCGTTTTTCCGATGGTCACCGCTCTGTAAACCGATTTCAAGGGTCCGATACCCCCGCCTGGTCCAACGCATGGCTTGCCCCGGGACCGGGGCTGCCTATATAGAAGGCGCGGCCGGGGATTCCGGCTGTTTTTGTAGCGGATCGAACAGATTTCATGAGCCCGGACGATGTCACTGAAATGGTCGCGGTCGATGCGGCGCTGCCCGACGCGATCGCGCGCCGGCGCACGTTTGCGATCATCTCACATCCAGATGCCGGCAAGACGACCCTGACCGAGAAGCTGTTGCTGTTCGGTGGCGCGATCCAGCTTGCCGGCGCGGTCAAGGTACGCGGCCAGCAGCGCCGGGCGCGGTCGGACTGGATGAAGGTTGAGCGCGAACGCGGCATTTCGGTCACGGCCTCGGTAATGACCTTTGACTATGACGGGCGCACCTTCAACCTGCTCGATACGCCGGGCCATGAGGATTTCTCGGAAGACACGTTCCGGGTGCTGACCGCGGTAGATTCCGCCGTCATGGTCATTGACGCCGCGCGCGGCATCCAGGCCCAGACCCGCAAGCTTTTCGAAGTCTGCCGGCTGCGCGACATGCCGATCGCAACCTTCATCAACAAGATGGACCGCGAAGCGCGCGATCCGTTCGAGTTGCTGGACGAGATAGAACAGACACTCCAGATCGAGGTGACGCCGGCAAGCTGGCCAATCGGCATGGGCAGCCGTTTCCTCGGCTGCTACGACCTGCTGCGCGACCAGCTCATACTGATGGACAAGGCTGGGCGGGGAGAGAAGCCGCACCAGGTCGAGACCTGCAAGGGGCTGGACGATCCCAAACTGGACCAGTTGCTGCCCGCCGACGCGGTGGCCGAGCTGCGCGAACAGGTCGAAATGGCGCGCGGCCTGTGCCCGCCGTTCGATGTGCAATCGTACCTGGACGGCAACCTGACGCCGGTCTGGTTCGGCAGCGCGATCAACAGCTTTGGCGTCACCGAATTGCTGCAGGGGCTGATCGAGCACGCGCCCGCGCCGCGCCCGCAGCCAGCGATGGAACGCGCGATCGACCCCGCCGAGTCCAACGTCACGGGCTTCGTATTCAAGATCCAGGCCAACATGGACCCCAAGCATCGCGACCGCATCGCCTTCGTCCGCCTGGCATCCGGCCATTTCAAGCGCGGCATGAAGCTGCGCCACGTGCGCACCGACAAGGTGATCGCCATGCACAATCCGTTGCTGTTCATGGCGCAGGACCGCGAAATTGCCGAGGAGGCCTGGGCCGGCGACATCATCGGCGTGCCCAACCACGGCAATCTGCATATCGGCGACGCGCTGACCGAGGGCGAGACGCTGCGCTTTACCGGCATGCCGAGCTTCGCGCCGGAATATCTGCAGCGCGCCCAACCGACCGATCCGATGCGCGCCAAGCATCTGGGCCGCGCCCTGCAACAGCTTGCCGAGGAAGGCGTCGCCCGGGTGTTCAAGCCGCGCGTGGGCGCCGACTGGATCGTCGGCGTGGTCGGCGCGCTGCAATTCGAGGTGCTGGCCGAGCGTATCCGTACCGAATACGACGTGCCAGTGCGCTTCGAGGAGGCCGGGCTGTATACCGCGCGCTGGGTCGAGGCCGACGATGCAGCCCTGCTCAAGCGCTTCGCCAGCGACAACCAGTCCGCCATCGCCGACGACCACCGGGGCGACCCGGTTTTCCTCGCCCGCAACGCCTGGCACCTGGATCGCGCCGCCGAGGACTGGCCCGATATCCGCCTGCTGGCCACCAAGGAACAGGTCAGCTGAAGAGGAAACGACCGGGCGGGCCCATGGCCCGTTCAGTAAAGTTTAATAAACGGCGCGCAGGGTCCCGGTTGATTACGGCCCGTTTCTTAGTCATTTCCAATCACAAAGCTTGCTTTTAGCGCCCTTTTCCCTATATACGGGGCGCCGCAAAAGGGCCCCCGGAAATATGAATTTACACAACATCGCCATCGTCGCGCATGTCGACCACGGCAAGACCACACTAGTCGATTGTCTGATGCGCCAGTCCGGCGCGTTTCGCGACAATCAAAAGGTGCAGGAGCAGGCGCTGGACAGCGGCGAGCTGGAGCGCGAACGCGGCATAACCATCCTTGCCAAATGCACCTCGGTCGAATGGCAGGGAAGCCGCATCAACATCGTCGACACGCCAGGCCATGCCGATTTCGGCGGCGAGGTCGAACGCATCCTGTCGATGGTCGATGGCTGTCTGTTGCTGGTCGACGCCGCCGAGGGGCCAATGCCCCAGACCAAGTTCGTGCTCTCCAAGGTGCTGGCGCGGGGCCTGCACCCGATCGTGGTGATCAACAAGGTCGACCGCTCGGACGCGCGGCCCGACGAGGTGCTGAATGAGATTTTCGACCTGTTCGCGGCGCTCGACGCCGATGACAAGCAACTCGATTTCCCGGTGCTGTACGGCTCGTCCAAGCAGGGCTGGGTGGCGACCGAGCCAGACGGGCCGCGGGAGTCGCTGGAACCTCTTTACAAGCTGATCCTCAGCCATGTGCCGACGCCCGACGTCGAAATCGACGCGCCGTTCCGTATGCTGGCGACGACGCTCGAATCCGATGCCTATCTCGGCCCGCTATTGACGGTGCTGATCGTCAGCGGCCGGGTACGCCAGAACGAGCTGTTCAAGGCGCTATCACGCGACGGCACTAAAATCGAGGACACCCGCATCACCAAGATACTCGCCTATCGCGGGCTCGAGCGCACACCGCTGGAAGAAGCGGTGGCCGGCGACATCGTGGCGCTGGCCGGTTTTCAGAAGGCCAGCGTAGCCGATACACTGTGCGCGACCGAGGTCACACAAGCCTTGGAAGCGCAGCCGATCGACCCGCCGACGCTGGCGGTCACGTTTTCGATCAACGATTCCCCCTATGCCGGCCAGGAAGGCGACAAGGTCACGTCGCGCATGATCCGCGCGCGGCTGATGCGCGAAGCGGAAGGCAATGTCGCCATCACGGTGCGCGAGGCGCCGGAAGGCGCCGGTTACGAAGTCGCCGGCCGCGGCGAATTGCAGCTCGGCGTGGTGATCGAGACCATGCGCCGCGAAGGCTACGAGATGTCGATCAGCCGGCCCCGCGTGGTCTACCGCACCGACCCCGATACGGGCCAGAAACTGGAACCGATCGAAGAAGTCGTCATCGACGTCGATGAAGAGCATGCCGGCGTCGTGGTCGAGAAGCTTGGCGCGCGCCGGGGCGAGCTCACCGAACTGCGCCCGTCCGGCGGTGGCAAGCAGCGCCTCGTGTTTCATGCGCCGGCGCGCGCGCTGATCGGCTATCACGGCGAATTTCTGACCGACACGCGCGGCACCGGCGTGATGAACCGCCGGTT
>JAZFSB010000098.1:0-21031 GCA_036445935.1 Alphaproteobacteria bacterium
CCCTGACATGGATAAGATGACCGCCCAAAGCCGCGCTGTAGGTCAGCGCCAGATCGATGATCTCGCGAAACTCCGCCTCGCGGCCCGGGATGATGCCCGCGCCCGGCGCGTCGTTCTCGGACAGGGATACCAACGTGTTGAGCAGAAGAAACCGAAGCCCGTTCCGGTCCAGCCAGGCGCGAACCCGCGCCGCCGGGTAATCATAGGGAAGCAGGTATTCTATCGCCTGAAATCCCGCCCTGGCAGCGGGCCGGAACCGGTCCGGCGGTTCCAGTTCGGGAAACATGGTTGAGAGGTTGGCCGCGAATCTAGGCATCTGGTGGTCTGGTCAACCCGCCGCGCGCTTAGCGCGGCGCGATGACCATGACCATCTGGCGGCCTTCCATCTTGGGCATCTGTTCGACCTTGGCGAGTTCTTCGAGCTCGTCCTTCACGCGGTCGAGCACCTTGAGGCCAAGCTCCTGATGAGCAAGTTCGCGGCCCCGAAAGCGGAGCGTCACCTTGACCTTGTCGCCTTCGTCGAGAAAGCGGCGCATGGCGCGCATCTTGACGTCGTAATCGTGCGACTCAATACCAGGCCGCATCTTGATTTCCTTGACGTCGATGGTCTTCTGTTTCTTGCGCGCTTCGGCCTTGCGCTTCTGATCGACATATTTGAATTTGCCGTAATCGAGGATCTTGCAGACTGGCGGATCGGCGTTGGACGCCATCTCAACCAAATCGAGGCCGTAACCCACGGCCTTGTCGATCGCCTCGTCGGTGGGAATGACCCCGAGCTGTTCGCCTTCGGGGCCGATCAGGCGCACTTCGCGCGAGTCGATATTCTCGTTGATCCGGCGAGAGTCCTTTTGGGGTGGCACCGGCATAAAAGGTCGTCTGGCGATGAGCGTCTCTCCTTCGTTGTCGCCTCCGCGAGGGGCGGTTAAAGCCGGCGGGTCTCAGCCTGCTGGCGGCGCGGATTCCGTACAAAGTCTAGCGACCGCGTCATCCAGCGCAAGAAATTCCTGTTCCTTGCCGCCGAGGCGCCGCAGGGCCACGCTGCGCGCCTCGATCTCCTTGGCGCCGACGACGATGATCGCCGGCACCTTGGCGAGGCTGTGTTCGCGCACCTTGTAATTAATTTTCTCGTTGCGGATGTCCAGTTCGGCGCGCAGCCCGGCGCTAGCCAGGGCTGCCTGTACCTCGCCGGCATAGGAATTCGCCGCATCCGTGATGGTCGCCACCACGATCTGGACCGGGGCAAGCCACATCGGCATCCGCCCGGCATAGTTTTCGATCAATATGCCGATGAAGCGCTCGAAGGAGCCCAGGATGGCGCGGTGCAGCATTACCGGGCGATGCTTGGCGCCGTCAGCGGCGACATATTCGGCGTCCAGCCGCTCCGGCAGGACGAAATCAACTTGTAGCGTGCCGCACTGCCAATCGCGGCCGATGGCGTCGCGCAGCACGAATTCCAGCTTGGGGCCGTAGAACGCCCCCTCGCCCGGGTTCAGCGTGTATTCCAGCTTGGCCTCGCCGACGGCTTCCAGCAGGGCTGCCTCCGCCTTGTCCCACACCGCATCCTCGCCGGCGCGGGTCTCGGGCCGGTCGGAAAATTTCACTACCACGTCGGTGAAGCCGAAATCGGCATAGATCGAAAGCAGCAATTCGCAGAATGCCTGGGTTTCCGACGTGATTTGCTCTTCGGTGCAGAAGATATGCGCGTCGTCCTGGGTAAAGGCGCGTACCCGCATCAACCCGTGCAGCGCGCCGGATGGCTCATAGCGGTGGCACGAGCCGAACTCGGCCATGCGCAGCGGCAGGTCGCGGTAGCTCTTGAGCCCATGGCGGAAGATCTGGACATGGCCGGGGCAGTTCATCGGCTTGACCGCCAGCGTGCGCTCGTCCTCGGTTTCGACCGTGAACATGTGTTCGCGGAACTTTTCCCAATGGCCCGAATCTTCCCACAATACGCGGTCGAACAGGGTCGGCGTCTTGACCTCCTGATAACCGGCTTCTTCCAGCCGGGCGCGCATGTAGCTCTCGACCGCGCGGTACAGCGTCCAGCCCTTGGCGTGCCAGAAGGCCGACCCCATGGCTTCTTCCTGGAAATGGAACAGGTTCATCTCGCGCCCGAGGCGTCGGTGATCGCGCTTCTCGGCTTCTTCGAGCTGATGCAGATAGGATTTGAGCTCTTTCGGGTCGCGCCAGGCGGTGCCGTAGATGCGCTGCAGCATGGCGTTCCGCGAATCGCCGCGCCAGTAGGCGCCGGCCAGCTTGAGCAGCTTGAACCCCTTGCCGACATGGCGGGTGGACGGCAGATGCGGCCCGCGGCAGAGATCGAACCAGTCGCCCTGACGATAGACCGTGACCTCTTCGCCCGGCGGCAGGTCCTGGATGATCTCGGCCTTGTATTTCTCGCCCATGTCGGAGAAGCGGCGGATCGCCTCGTCGCGGTCGCAGACCTCGCGCTCAAACGGCGCATCGGCGGCGATAATCGCGGCCATCCGGGTCTCGATCTTTTCCAGATCGTCCGGC
Source organism: Alphaproteobacteria bacterium (assembly GCA_036445935.1). Lineage (GTDB taxonomy): Bacteria > Pseudomonadota > Alphaproteobacteria > MPNO01 > UBA2964 > JAZFSB01. The sequence goes on from JAZFSB010000098.1 coordinate 2,518, forward strand.
GTGAAAGGGTCTTTGCGATCGAAATCGTAATAAAAGCCGTTTTCGATTGATGGACCGATGGTGACCTGAGTGCCGGGATAGAGCTCCTGCACCGCCTGCGCCATGACATGCGCGGTGTCGTGCCGGATCAAGTCCAGCGCGTCGTCGTCCTTGCGGGTGATGATGCGGACCTCGGCGTCGCGCGCGATCACGCCCGCCAAATCGCGCAGCTCGCCATCGACCGCTACCGCCAGCGCCGCCTTGGCGAGCCCCGGCCCGATCGAGGCGGCCAGTTCGGCACCGGTGACCGGCCCGTCAAATTTTCGGATGCTGCCGTCGGGAAGTGTAATGGAAACGGCCGCGCCCAAGGGCGCGTGCGCACTTTCGCTGGCCGTGCTCATCGCAAATGCATGGGGGCGATCAATGGCCTTTCACTGGTATCCATAGGCATTAAGGCTAACCGCTGCCGTTTAACGCAATATGAACGCCGCGGCAAGCTTGGCAAGGGGGTATGTTCTGGAACGTTTTCCGCTTACGCGGAAACGCTCCGGCACCGTTAGATCGAAAACCCACCAACATCAACGCAGCGCTATTTGCCGGGCGACCTCGGCAACGGGAAGGTCGGCCAGATCGTCGCGGCGCAGCGCGGTTACGTGATCGCCTGGCGGGCAGGCCAGGGAAGGATCGGAATCGGCTGAAAACAGCACCAGCGACGGGCAGCGGCAGGCGGCGATGATATGCATCAGCCCGGTATCGTTGCCGATGGCCCCGGCCGCGCCCCGCGCCAGGGCGGCCACTTCCGCGACCCCGGCATCAAGCAGCACGCGCCCGCCGGGACAGGCATCGGCGATGGCGGTCGCGCTGGCGATTTCTTGCGGCGCGATACCGGCCAGGATGGCGGGCGTGACGCCTAGATCCGCCAGCTCTCTCGCAAGTTCCGCGTAATGGTCCGCCGGCCAGCGCTTGCGTGGCCTGTGGCGGGCGGCGCCAGGCACCAGCAGCACATAGCGCCCGTCCAGCCCGAAGCGCGAAATATCGGCTTCCGCCCAGGACAGGTCGGGCGGTGGCACATTGTCGATACCGGCGACCGCGAGCTGATCCTTGTGGCGGGCGATGGTGTGCAGGGTGACGCGTTCAGGGTTGGCATGCGGCAGCGAACATCCCCGTGCGATGCCCGACCAGTCGGGCCGCGTGCCGGGTCCCATCAGGCGGAAATACCAGCCTGAGCGGTCCGAGGTCTGGAGATCGTAGACCCGGTCGAAATTTCCGCCGCGCAAGCGCTTGCGCAGCGCGAGCCAGCGTCCGGGCGCGCGCAGCGTCGGCCGCTCATCAATCCAGACTTCGTCGAACCACGGGCTGGCGCCAAGCAAATCGGCATGGGGAGCCGTGGTCAGCAGGGTGATATGGGCGTCGGCGTGATGGCGGCGGATGGCAGCGAACGGGCCGGTCGCCAGTACCACATCACCGAGTGCGCTCAGTTTGATAACCAGGATGCGCCTGGCGGCAGGATTAGCCCGCGTCATGGCGTGACAGCCTTCGGTTCACGCGCGGTCGCGCCATTCCGCCAGTAGTTCCTGATAGAGCGCCAGCGTGCGGGCGCACATCATTTCCTTGGTGTAGTCGGCGCGGATATGGCGGATGGCCCGCGCGGCCAGGGATTCGCGCTCCCAGCGGTCCATCGCCACCGCTTCGCGGAGCGCCGCCGCCAGCGCGCTGGCGTCACCCGGCGGCACCAGCCAGCCGGTCTTGCCGGGGATCACCGTCTCGCGCGCGCCGCCATGATTGGTGGCGATGACCGGCCGGCCCATTGCCTGGGCCTCGGCGATCACGCGGCCGAACCCCTCTGGCTTGGTCGATGCCGACACCACCACGTCGGCCAGCATGAAGGCGGCTGGCATGTCACGGCAGTCGCCGGCGATCTGCACCATCGAATCAAGCCCGCACCGGGTGATTTCGGCCTTGAGTTCGGCGACATAGGCGGATCGGCCCTGATCTGAACCAACCAGGATACAGCGCAGTCCGGCGCGGTTCTCAAGTCGCGCCAGCGCCTCGATCAGGACAAGCTGCCCCTTCCAGCGGGTGAGCCGGCCGGGCAGCATGATCACGCTGGCATCGTCTGGCACGCGCCATTGCTCGGCCAGCTGAATGACCCGCTCGCCGCTGACCGCGGCGGGATCGAACAACCCGATATCAACTCCGCGTGGGATCACCCGCACGCGATCCACATCGACGCCGTAGCGCGTGACGATCTGTTCGCCGATAAAATCGGAAATCGCGATCACCCGATCGCCGCGCGCCATGATCGAATTGTAAGCGCGCTTGGCGGCGTTGCCGGCGCCGTAACTGCCGTGAAAGGTGGTGACGAGGGGAATACCGGCGCGCCGCGCGGCGGCGCGCGCGCTCCAGGCCGGCGCACGCGAGCGCACATGCAGGATATCGACCCCGTATTCGCGCACCAAATTCACCAGACGTCCGACATTGCGCCACATGGTGAGCGGATTTTTGCTATCGACGGGCAGCTCTATATGCGTCGCCTTGGCGCGCGCGATTTCGTTCGTCATCGGGCCGCCGGCGGAGGCCACGAGCGCCGTGCCGCCAGCGGCGACCAGGGCTTGCGCAATGTCCACGGTACCGCGCTCGACGCCGCCGGTATCCAGGGACGGAAGTACCTGCAGCACGACGGGTCCGGCTTTTGCCGGGGTCGAGCTGGTGCTAGGTTTAGGGAACGACGCCAATCAATCGCCCATGCGCGATATGAAAACGGAAGAGCCCGCGATGCCTGACGCGCCTTCTACGCGTACGCCACCTCAAGCCGGAACACCCGCGATCTTAACACGCGCGGACGCATCGACAATCGCCTACCACAAAATCGATGGAAAATCGCCGGGCGTGATGTTCCTTGGTGGATTCATGTCCGACATGACCGGCACCAAGGCGGTCGCGCTGGAAGCGCATTGCCGCCGCACCGGCCAGGCCTTTCTACGCTTCGACTATCAGGGGCACGGCGCCTCGTCGGGACGGTTCGAGGACGGCACCATCGGACAATGGGCCGATGATGCCCTCTCGGCGCTGGATGAGCTGACCGACGGCCCGCAGGTGCTGGTCGGCAGCTCGATGGGCGGCTGGATCATGCTGTTGGCGGCGCTGGCCCGTCCCGACCGGGTAGCGGCGCTGGTCGGGATCGCGGCCGCGCCGGACTTCACCGAAGTGCTGATGTGGAACCGTTACCCGCCGGACGTCCGCGCCATTCTTCAGGCCGAAGGCGTTTACCACCAGCCGTCCGACTATTCCGATACGCCCTATCCAATCACATACGCGCTGATCGAGGACGGGCGCCGCCACCTGCTGCTGGAACGCCCCATAGCGGTCCATTGCCCGGTCTGGCTGCTGCACGGCATGGAAGACGCCGACGTGCCGTGGGAACACGCGCCGATGATCGCCGAACGGCTGCTATCGCGCCACGTCACCGTGACACTGGTCAAGGACGGCGACCACCGGCTTGCGCGCGACGAGGATCTCGCGCGGCTGTGCCGCATCGTCGATCAGATTTGTACGTCGGCCCCCACTTAACCGCATCAACTCGCGAAAATCGATTTCTTGCGCTTGCGGCGCTTGCGCCGTTTGGGAGCGTCGGTGCCACTGTCGGCGGCGGCGGCGGTGAGCGCCGCGAAGCGCTTGCGGTGGTGTGCGGCGTTGCCGTGGCGCGCGGCCAGCACCATCGCGCGGCGAAGATAGAGCCCCGCCTCATACTCGTCGGTAAAGCCGATCGCGCCATGCATCTGGATCACCGATTTGGTGACGTCGAGCACGGCTTCCGACGCCCGCGCCTTGACCGCCGCCACCATCGACCGGTTGGCCCGGCCGCCATCGACGGCGGCGCAAACCTGATAGAGCAGCGACCGCGTCAGCTCGACCTCGACATGGGCGTTCACCGCTCGGTGCTGCAACGCCTGGAAGCTGCCGATCGCACGCCCGAACTGTTCGCGGGTTTTCATGTAGCCGATGCCGAGCTCAAGCGCCGCGGCCATGACGCCGAGCATCTCGGCCGCGTTGGCAAGCAGAAGCCGGTCATAGGCGTCGGCGCACAATGAGGCCCCCTGATTGACGCCCGCGATCAGCCAGGCGTCGTCCATCATCGAGGCTTCGGCGAAGGACACCGTGGCGTTGGCTTGACCATCGACGGAGGCGGCCGCGGCAACTTCGACGCCGAACGTGTTGACCGGCACGATCAATAGCACCGAGCCGTTCGACATGGCGGCATCGACCAGAAACGCGGTCGCCGAGCCCGCCAACGGCACCGAGGCGCGCATGCCGGTCACGCGGTAGCCGTAATGATAGGGCTCCGCCGAGAGTTTTTCCCGGCCACCGTCTGGCGTGGCTGAATCGGCCAGCGCCGGCACGATAATCTGCTCGCCGGCCAACACGTCGTTGAGTGTGCCGGCCGCCCCGGTCGCGGAATGTCCGGACGCGATGGCATAGGCGACCACGGCGCTGGCGGCGATCGGTTCGGTCAGCAGGCCCCGGCCCGCCTGCTCCAGCGCGAGCGCCAGCCCGGTGACGCCGAGCCCGAACCCGCCGGCGCGTTCGGGCACCAGCAGCGACAGCCAGCCGGCCTCGGCGATCGCCTTGTGCCGGGCGCGATCGAACCCGTCCGCGCTGTCGCGCAATTGTCGGTGCGCCGCCGGCCCGCCGAGCTGGGCAACCAGCTTCTCCGCGCTTTCACGCAGCAAAATATGTTCGTCGTTAAGAACTAGCTCCATGAAACAATCCTAGCGCATTATCCGTCCTGCTCCACCAAGACCGCCTTGAGCCCCGCGCGGTAGTCCGGATAGCGGAGCGCCACGCCCAGGTCGCGCTTGATCCGCCTATTGCGCACCCGGCGGTTCTCGGCATAGAAGCTCTGCGCCATCGGGCTGAGCTCGGCTTCGGCAAATGGGATTTCCGGCGGCGCCGCGACACCCAGCAGATCGCACGCGAAGGCCACGACGTCCGTCGCCGGCGCCGGTTCGTCATCGCAGACGTTATAGATGGCGCCCGGATCGGGCCGCGCCATCGAGGCGCGCAGCACGCCGACGATGTCATCGACATGGATGCGCGAAAAGAACAGTCCCGCCTTGACCAGCCGGCGCGCGGTCCCCGCGCGGACCTGATCCAGCGCGCTGCGGCCGGGCCCGTAAATTCCCGCCAACCGGAATACGTGGAGCGGAATAGCCTGGGCACTACCGTAGTCCCGCCATTGACGCTCAGCCGCCAGCCGCCTGTGACTTCGCGCGATGCCGGGGTTGGGCGGGGTGTCCTCGTCCACCCAGCCGCCGCCGCGGTCGCCATAGACGCCCGTGGCCGACAGGTAGCCCACCCAGCAAAGCGTGTCGATCGCGGCGATGTCGCCGCCATGTGCCGCCAGCACCGGATCGCCGTTATCGGCGGGCGGGATCGAGTGCAGAAGGTGGGTGGCGCCCGAGAGCACCGCCGGATCGAGCGCGCCGTGAGCGCCGCCGAACAGATGCGCCTCGATGCCCCGAGCACGCAGCGCGTCGCGCATGGCTTCCTCGCGACAGGTGCCGGCGACGTCCCAGCCATTGGCGCGCACCGCTTCGACCAGTCTTAACGCGCTATAGCCCAGCCCGAAGCAGAAAAGGCGGGGCATCAGGAGAAGATCGGGATTAATCTGGTCATGGGAAAACAGAGTATCGCCGGATGAGGATTTCATACAGGGCCATCGTGGGCCGCGCCGGACTGGCGGTTGCCATTGCCGCGATCACTTGGGTGGGCGCGCTGGCCCAGCGGGCGCCCGACCTGACGCCACGGGGTCAGGCAATGAGCGATTATAGCGACTGCATGGAGCTGGCTCGCGCCGACCCCATCGCCGCGCACAAAAGCGCGCTGGCCTGGCGCGCCAGGGGCGGCGGCGAAGCGGCCATCCACTGCGTCGCCGTGGCGTTGCTGGGGCTCGGTGAATATACTCAGGCGGCCCGCGCGATGGAGGGTCTGGTCGCGCGCACCGCCGCCAAGCGACCCGACCTGCGCGCCGGGTTGCTGGCCCAGGCCGCGAATACGTGGTTGATCGCCGGCAAGCCCCGGGCCGCGCTGGCGGCGCAGAACAAGTCGCTCGCCCTGCGCCCGAATGATGTCGCGACCTTGATAGACCGCTCCATCGCCAATACCAGTCTGGCGCGCGACTGGGATGCGCTCGACGATCTAAACCGCGCGCTCGAACTCGACCCCGACCGAACGGAAGCGCTGATCTTTCGCGCCGCCGCCTGGCGGCGGGTCGAGGGCTGGGACCTGGCGGCGCAGGATATCAACCGCGCCCTGGCGCTGCGGGCGGACAACCCGGATGCACTGTTGGAGCGCGGCCTGATTCGCCGCCAGAGGGGTGATAAGGCGGGCGCCCGCGCCGACTGGCTGAAGCTGCTGGAAATCAGCGCCGACGGCCCGCTGACCGAAGCCGCCCGGCTCTATCTCCAGGCGCTCGATGTGAAGTAGCTCGCTCATGCGGATGCGCACCGGGCCGGTGCCGCGAGATCGAAAAACTTCTAAAAATCCAAATCCGCGTAGTGTTGCGGCGGCGGCTCGCCGGGGATGTGGTCGGCCAGGATGGGGCGGAAGGATGGCCGTGACTTGATGCGGGCGTACCAGTCCTTGGCCGGCTGGTGTTCGTTCCACGGTACATCACCAAGATAATCGACCGCCGAGATATGGGCCGCCGCCGCGATGTCGGCAAGCGACAGGTCGGGGCCCGCCAGCCAGGTCCGCCGTTCCGTCAGCCAGCCGATATAGTCCAGGTGATAGTGGATGTTTTCGTGCCCGGCGCGGATCGCGCGGCCATCTGGCCCGCCGCGCTTTAAAATGCGCTTGAGAATTTTTTCACCGACCAGGTTGTCGCTGACCTCGGTGCTGAACTTGCCGTCGAACCAGGCGACCAGCCGGCGCACTTCGGCGCGGTTGGACGCGGCCCCCGGCAACAGCGGCGGGTCGGGGGCGATCTCTTCCAGATATTCGCAAATCGCACCCGAGTCGGCGATGACGGCGCCGTCTTCCTCGACCAGCACCGGCACTTCGCCCGCCGGATTGAGGGCGATGAATTCTTCGCTCCGTTGCCAGAGATCCTCGATCTTCAGTTCGAAATCGAGCCCCTTTTCCCGCAAAACGACGCGGACCTTGCGGCAAGCCGGCGACAGCCACAGGTGGTGAAGAACGCGCATGAGCGTAAGTGTAATCCAACCGCCGCGTCGGAAACAGGGGGCGCGATTCCACATTCATCAAAAATGCCCTACGATCACCGGCACAAACCATACGAACATAAGGGAGCCGCCACGATGCCCACCGAACTGACCCTTGCGCTGGAACGCTACGACCGCCACGTGCCGTTCTTCATGGGCATGGTGAAACAGCCCGACGCAATTGCCGATGTCGCGATCAGGGCGCTTGAGGTCGGCATGGCGCCGCCCCGGCGCGACGGTATCGATCGCCACGCACGCTATATGCGGGATCACGAGTTCGACATCTGCGAGATGTCGGTTGCGTCCTACCTGACCGCCAAGAGCCGGGGCGACGACTATACCGCGACGCCGGTATTCCCGCGCCGGCTGTTCAGCCAGAACCACATGTTCGTCAGCACGGCCGCCGGTATCGAAAAACCCACCGACCTGATCGGCAAGAAGGTTTGCTGCCGCAGCTTTCAGACCACCATGTCGGTGCTGGCCAAGGGCGATCTCGCCTTCGAATACGGCGTGCCGTGGCAGGAGCTCGACTGGCACACGATGAGCGCCGAACTGGTCGACTGGCCGGGGCGTGGGGCCGCCGACCTGACCCCGTTTGACGAACCGTCGGCGCCCGATGCGCTGATCGCGGGTGAGCTTGCCATGATGATCCACCCGCACCCGCCGCCCAAGCTGCTGGCTGGCTTGCGCGACGGCACGGTACGCCGGCTGTTCCCTGATCCCAAGACGGAGTGCGCGCGCTATTTCGCCAAATACGGCGACTATCCGATCATGCATGTCATCGTGTTCAAGCAGGAGCTGGCCGATGCGCACCCGGGCCTGCCGCGCGCGCTGATGGAGATGTGGGAGGACGCCAAGCACCAGGCGGCCGAGTTCTATGACGATCCGGGCTATGCCGAGCTGGCTTTCGCGCGCAACAATTTCGAGGAAGAACGCGACCTGTTCGGCGCTGATATCTGGCCATCGGGGCTGGCCGCCAACCGGGCCAGCGTAGAGCGCTTCATGAAATATCTGACCGACCAGACGCTGATCGAAGAACCCTATGCGGTGGAAGACCTGTTCCACCCGTCGGTTCTGGATAGCTGAGGAAACGGCGCCGGCTCGCTCCCCCACCCGACCACCCCAATCGTACGATCCCGTGGGTGGCCGGGTGGGGGAGCGGGCCGGTGCCGACTTTGCGTAAAAGGCTTTAAGCCCGCATCTCGGCGTCGGGTTCCACCAGAACCGGGTGCTCCAGCTTGTCGAGCATCTCTTGCGGCACCACCTGCCAGAAGCGGCGAAGCTCGCGGTCCCAGTCGACCAGCAGGCGTTCCGCGAAGCGCGACTGGGTTTCGCGCCAGTGCCTTGTGACCAGATCGCGCAGCACCTTTTCCCAGTACGGCGACTGAATGCGGTGGAAAATCAACGTTTCGCGATTGACGTTGTGGGTGAAGTCGTTGGCGGTGTCGTAGATGAACGCCATGCCGCCGGTCATTCCGGCGCCAAAATTATCGCCGACCGGCCCGAGGATCGCGACCGTGCCGCCGGTCATGTATTCGCAGCCATTGGCGCCGCAGCCCTCGATCACAGAGACCGCGCCGGAGTTGCGCACCGCGAAACGTTCGCCGGCCAGGCCGGCGGCGAACAGGCTGCCGGCGGTCGCCCCATAGAGCACGGTGTTGCCGATGATCGCATTCTCATTGGTGGCGAACCGCGAGGCGGCGGACGGGCGGATGACGATCTCACCGCCCGACAGCCCCTTGCCGACATAGTCGTTGGCGTCACCCAGAACCTGCAGCTTGAGCCCCTGGACGGCAAATGCGCCGAGCGACTGGCCGGCTGATCCGCGTAGCCGCACGGTGATATGGCCGGGTTGCAACCCATCCATGCCGAAGCGCCGCGTGATCATCGACGACATGCGGGTGCCGATGGCGCGCTGGGTATTGTGGATATTGTAGGCGAGCTGCATTTTCTCGCCGCCCTCAAGAGCCGCCGCCGCATCCCGGATCATCAGCGCATCCAGAGAATCCGGCACTTCGTTGCGGCCGGTCCGGTCGGACAGAAGCGCGCCTCCGCCGGTTTCGGCCTGCACCAGTAGCGGGTTGAGGTCGAGATCGTCGAGATGCGCGCTGCCACGCCGCACCTGCATGAGAAATTCGGTGCGCCCGATAATCTCATCCAACGACGCGGCGCCCAGCGATGCCAGAATCTCGCGTACCTCCTCGGCGATAAAGCTGAACAGGTTGACGACCTTCTCCGGCGTGCCGGTGAATTTCGCGCGCAGGCTTTCATCCTGGGTGCAGACCCCGACCGGGCAGGTGTTGGAATGACACTGGCGCACCATGATGCAACCCATCGCTACCAGCGAGGTGGTGCCGATGCCGTATTCCTCGGCCCCCAGCAGGGCGGCGATGACGATATCGCGGCCGGTTTTGAGCCCACCGTCGGTCCTGAGCGTCACGGTGTGGCGCAGCCGATTGAGCGTCAGCACCTGATGCACCTCCGCCAGCCCCATTTCCCATGGCAGCCCGGCATATTTGATCGATGATTGCGGGCTTGCCCCGGTGCCGCCGGAATGGCCCGAGACCAGGATGACGTCGGCCTTGGCCTTGGCGACGCCGGCGGCGATGGTGCCGATGCCGCTCTGCGCCACCAGCTTCACACACACCATGGCGTCGGGATTGATCTGCTTCAGGTCGTAGATCAACTGCGACAGGTCTTCGATCGAATAGATGTCATGATGTGGCGGCGGCGAGATCAGCGTGACGCCCTCGGTCGAATGGCGCACCCGGGCGATCATGCCGGTAACCTTCATGCCGGGAAGCTGGCCGCCTTCGCCAGGTTTCGCGCCCTGAGCGATCTTGATCTCGATTTCGCGGCAATTATTGAGATATTGCGCGGTGACGCCGAACCGGCCCGAGGCGACCTGCTTGATAGCCGAGCTTGCGTTGTCGCCGTTGGCGCGCGGCTTGAAGCGCCCCGGATCCTCGCCACCCTCGCCGGAATCCGACTTGGCGCCAATCCGGTTCATGGCGATCGAGAGTGTCTCGTGCGCTTCCACGCTGAGCGCGCCCAGCGAGATTCCGGGCGACACCAGCCGCTTGCGTATTTCGGTGATCGACTGGACGTTTTCCAGCGCGATCGGCTCGGCGCGCGGCGAGAAGTCCATCAGGTCGCGCAGGCTGACCGGCGCCATGCGTTGCACGGCCTGGGAATATTTCATGTAGGTCGCGAATGAATCGGTGGCGCACGCCTTTTGCAGCGTGTGAATCATCTCTCCCTGGAAGGCGTGGGTCTCGCCGCGCCGGCGATAGCGATACAACCCACCCACCGGCAGGGTGACCACGTCCCTTTCATAGGCCCGGCGATGCAGCCGGACCGCGTTGCGCTGAATGCCGGTCAGGCCGATGCCCGAGATGCGCGAATTCATGCCCGGGAAATATTCCGAAACCAACGTGCGACTCAGCCCGATGGCTTCGAACTTGTAGGCGCCGCGATAGGGCGACACTACGGAAATGCCCATCTTGGACATGATTTTCAACAGGCCCTGATTGACCGCTTCGACATAGCGCGCGACACAGGTGTCGTAGGACAGCTCGCCGAACAGGCCGCGCCGATGACGGTCGGCGATGGTTTCCTGCGCCAGATACGCGTTCACGGTGGTGGCGCCGACACCGATCAGCACCGCGAAATAATGCACATCCAGACATTCGCACGATCGCACGTTGATCGATGTGAAGGTGCGCAGGCCCTGGCGCATCAGATGGCTGTGTACGCCGCCGGTCGCCAGTATCATCGGGATCGGCGCGCGACCTTCGTCGATATTCTGGTCGCTCAGGATCACGTGGGTCGCGCCGCCACGCACCCCGTCCTCGGCCTCGGCCCCGATGCGGTCCATGGCGTCGCGCAGCGCGTTCTCGCCGCTGGCAAGTTCGAATGTGCAGTCGATTTCAACCGCGGTGTCGCCCATATAGCTGCGCATCGCGTCGAATTCCGCGTTGGTGAGTACCGGCGAGGTGACTTGCAGCACGCGGGTCTGGTTCTCATCCATCTCCAGGATATTGCCGAGATTGCCGAGCCGCGTGTTGAGTGTCATGACCCGGTGTTCACGCAGCGAATCGATCGGCGGGTTGGTGACCTGGCTGAATGCCTGACGGAAGAAATGGTGCAGCGCGCGATAGTCCTCGGACAGCACGGCAAGCGGCGTGTCGTCACCCATCGAGCCGATGGCCTCCTTGGCGTCCTCGACCATCGGCTGCAGCAGCAACTCGATTTCTTCCATGGTGAAGCCGGCACAGACCTGGCGCTGACGTAGCTCGGCGCGGTCGAGCTCGGCGCTTTCGCCGTCTTCCGGCTGGATCAGACTGTCGAGATGGGTGATGTTTTTCACCCATTCGGAGAACGGCGCTTCGCCCGCCAGCTTGTCGCGCAAATCAGCGTCGCGGAAGAATTGCCCTTCATCCATATTGACCGCGATGGTCTGGCCCGGTCCGACGCGGCCCTTTTCAATCACCTTGGCGTCGTCAAGATGGACCATGCCGGTCTCGGAACCAACCACCAGCAGACCGTCCTCGCAAATGGAGTAGCGCAATGGCCGCAGCCCGTTGCGGTCCATGCCGGCGATCACCCACGAGCCGTCGGTGGCGCAGATCGCGGCCGGCCCGTCCCAGCTTTCCATCACGCAACTGCAATAGCTGAACAGCGCCGAATGACGCTCCGGCATGTGGGGTTTCCTGGACCAGGCGTCGGGGATCATCAGCGTCTTCGCCATTGCCGCGTCGCGCCCGGCGCGAACCAGCAGCTCATACACCGCGTCAAGCGCCGCCGAGTCCGAACTGCCGGCCTGCACAACAGGCTTTAATTCCTCTATGTGGGGGCCGAACACTTCGGACGACAGGCGCGTTTCGTGGCTCTTCATCCAGTTGACGTTGCCGCTGAGCGTGTTGATTTCGCCGTTATGGGCAAGCATGCGGAACGGCTGCGCGAGGCGCCATGTCGGAAAAGTGTTGGTGGAATAGCGCTGGTGATAGATCGCGAAGCGCGACACGAAGCGCTCATCGAGCAGGTCGGGGTAGAAATCGGTTAGTTGTTCGGCAAGGAACATGCCCTTGTAGATGAGCGAACGGCACGACAGCGAGCAGATATAAAAGTCGGTCACGTGCTCGTCGAGCACCTGGTTCTCGATCCGCCGGCGAATGATGTAGAGTTCGCGCTCAAACTGGTCTTCCGACAGGCCGGGCTTGCCGGCGATCATGATCTGTTCAATTTCGGGCCGGGTCGCGTTTGCCTTTTCGCCGATTACCGCGACATTGACCGGCACCTGGCGCCAGCCATAGATCGAATAGCCGAATTGCAGAATTTGCGCCTCGACGATGCAACGGCACATCTCCTGCGCCGCGAGGTCGGTGCGCGGCAGAAAGATCATGCCGACCGCCATCGGTCCCTCGCCCGGCGTATGACCGGTGCGGATGGTGTGTTCGTGGAAGAAATCCTGTGGGATTTCGACATGGATGCCGGCGCCGTCGCCGGTCTTGCCGTCAGCGTCAACGGCGCCGCGGTGCCATACCGCCTTGAGCGCCTCTACCCCGGCCTCCACGACTTCGCGTCTTGGCTTGCCGTCAATCGCCACCACCATGCCGACGCCACAAGCGGCGTGCTCATCCCTGGGGTCGTACAATCCATGTTCGGCGAGACGCCGCGATTCGCGTTCCCAGTGGTCGACGAATTCCGCGCCGGCGTCGATGCCGTTGTTTTCATCCCGCGTGCTCATGCCACCGCCTCGCGCTTGGCGTTCGCGTTTGCCGGGGCCGCCCGGGCCTGAAGATAGCGGGCCATCTGGTCGGCGGCGTCGAGCCCGTCGCGGATCGCCCACACCACCAGGGACGCGCCGCGTACGATGTCGCCGGCCGCGAAGACGCCGTCCAGTTCGGTCATTCGCGTGCGGAAATTTGCCTTTACCGTGCCCCAGCGGGTCACGGCGAGCCCGGGTGCATCAAACATTTGGGGTATGTCCTCGGGATCGAAACCAAGCGCCTTGATGACAAGGTCGGCCTCGACATTGAAGCTCGACCCCTCGATCATCTCTGGGGTCTGACGGCCCGTGGCGTCGGCGACGCCAAGATGGATACGCCCGGCGCGTACCGCCGATACCACTTCGTCGCCGATGAAGGCTTCGGGCTGGGCCAGCATGGTGAAGTGAACGCCCTCTTCCTCGGCATATTCCACTTCGCGGCGCGAACCGGGCATGTTGGCCTTGTCGCGCCGGTACAGGCAGGTCACCGACTTGGCGCCCTGGCGCGCCGCGGTACGCACGCAGTCCATCGCCGTGTCGCCAGCGCCAAGCACCACGACGTTCTTGTCGGCGGCGTTCATCGTGCCGTCCTGGAACGCCGCCACGGTGTCGCCCAGCCCGACGCGGTTCGACGCGATCAGATAATCGAGCGCCGGCAGAATGTTGGCGAGCCCAACACCCGGTAACTTGATGTCACGGGCCTTATAGACGCCGGTGGCGATCAGGATAGCATCGTGGCGCCGGCGCAGTTCATCGAAGGTGACATCGCCGTCGACGCCGATGTCGGTATTGCGGTGCAAAACGATGCCGGCTTCCTCAAGCAGCGCGATGCGCCGGCGGACCAGGCTCTTGTCCAGTTTGAAGCTGGGGATACCATAGACCAGTAGCCCGCCGATCCGGTCATGGCGGTCGTAGATATGGACCTGGTAGCCGCGCCGGCGCAGCGCGTCGGCCGCCGACAAGCCGGCCGGCCCGCCGCCGATGATGCCGACCGACTGATCCAGCTCGCGCGCCGGCAAGGGGGCCTTGACCCAGCCCTCGGCGAACGCGGTTTCGGTGATGAAGGTCTCGACCGCGCCGATCGTTACCGTGCCGTGGCCGGACTGTTCGATCACGCAATTGCCTTCGCACAGCCGGTCATGTGGACAAATTCGGCCACAGATTTCGGGGAACGTATTGGTCGCCGCCGACAGTTCATAGGCTTCCTCAAGCCTATTTTCCGCCGTCAGCTTCAGCCAGTCGGGGATGTTGTTATGCAGCGGGCAGTGGACCTGGCAGAACGGGATGCCGCATTGCGAACAACGGCTCGACTGCTTTTCGGCCCGGTCAGGGTCGAAGCGCTGGTATATTTCCGCAAAATCGCTGGTGCGCTCGCCGGCCGGGCGCCGATCGGGCGTCTGGCGGGTCAGGGACACGAATTTAAGCATCGACTGAGGCATACAGGCACCGCTCCAACACAGAATTTTAAAGAACCAAGCCCCCTGGACCCGGCTGGGGGACCGGATATATGGCAAATACGCTGGATTAGCGAGCAAATTATCGCCTTTAGGTCAGTGGTAGATAACGATATTAAGAATATTGCAACGATTAGGCGATTAATCCTGAGCATTAATATCGGGTACTCCATGAGATAGTCTCGATTCGGTATCATTCTTTGCTCTGGTACGATTCGGTGAAGCAGGTTATCGGTTCGCCAATGCGCTGGGGGGTACCGTGACCCTGATACAAATCGTCATATTGGCGGTGATCCAGGGGATCACCGAATTCCTGCCGATCAGCTCATCCGGCCATCTCGCGCTGACTCCGGTCCTGCTGGGGTGGCAGGACCAGGGGCTGATCATCGACGTCGCGGTCCATGTCGGCACGCTGGGCGCGGTGATTATTTATTTGTGGCGCGATGTGTGGGCGATGTTCCAGGGGCTGATCCGATTGCCGACCGGGCGGATCGATGACGGCGCCCGGCTGGCCGGACTGATCCTGCTCGCCAGCATCCCGGTAATCATGGCCGGTTTCGCGGTCAAGCTGTGGTTCGGCGATGCGCTGCGTACACCGGCGGTGATCGGCTGGTCATTTATCGGGTTCGGGCTGCTGCTTTATGGTTGCGACCGACTGGGGCTCACCATCCTCAAGATCGAACATATGAAATTGGGCGGCGCACTGATGATCGGGCTGGCCCAGGTGCTGGCCCTGATCCCCGGCGCCAGCCGCGCCGGGGTGACCATCACCATGGCCCGCATGATGGGCTATGAACGGCGCGACGCGGCGCGCTTCTCGATGCTGCTGTCGATTCCGGCGATTACCGGCGCGGGTGCCCTGGCTACGCTGGATTTGATCGAGAGCGGCGATGCCGCGCTGCAGACCAGCGCCCTGCTTGGCGCGCTGCTGTCCCTGATCGCGGCGCTGATCGCGATCGCGGCCATGATGGGCTGGCTACGCCGGGCAAGTTTCACGCCGTTCGTCTATTACCGCGTCGTGGTTGGCGTGCTCATCCTCTGGCTCGCGGTTTAGAGGGATTTCCGCTCGCGCAAAATTCCGCCGGGCTTGCGATAGCGCGCCAGATAGGTCGGCAGGATCAGCTCAAGGGCCGTCGGCGCGATGCCGAGTGCCTCCAGCCCGGCCGCGCCGGAGGTCACCACGTTGTCGCTGCGCAGCATGGCCACCTGGTCGGACGTTATCGGTGGCGGCGGCACGAGCGCGGGTATCGGGGCAGCGGCCAGCTTGAACGCCGTCTCGACGAAACCCGCCTGGATGCTGGCCAGCCAAAAAGGCCATGGCACAAGCAGCCGGTCGCGGCCGATTTCGGCCAGCATCACTTCCATTAGCCGGCGGAAGCTGTAGACCGCGGGGCCACCCAACTCAAACGTCTTGCCGGTTGCGGCGTCATCGGACAAGGCGCGGACCACCGCGGCCGCCACGTCATTTACATAGACCGGCTGAAACCGCGTGTGGCCGCCGCCGATCAGCGGGAGCGCGGGCGATAGGCGGGCCATGGAAGCGAACCGGTTGAAGAAGCTGTCTTCGGGCCCGAATACGATGCTGGGCCGCAGCAGGGTGGCGGTCGGGAAGGCATTGCGCACCGCCTGCTCGCCGCGCCCTTTCGAGGCGGCGTAAAGCGACGGCGCGTCCACGTCGGCGCCGATCGCCGACAGGTGGACCAGCCGGCTTGCGCCGGCATTGACGGCGGCGCGCGCGACCGTCGCGGCACCCTGATGATGCACCGCCTCGAAGGACTGTTTGCCACGCTCAAACAGCACGCCCACCAGATTGACCACCGCGTCCGATCCGGCAAGTGCCGCGGCAACCGATTCGGGATCACGGATATTGGCCGCGATCGGCACGATCTGCCCGACATCGCCCAGCGGCTTGCAGGCGCCCGCTTCTTCCGGCCGGCGGCAGACGACGCGCACCCTGGCGCCAGCCCGGGCCAGCGCCTGGACCACATGGCGGCCGATAAACCCGGCACCGCCGAACACCGTCACAATGCCGATTTCCATGACCGTCTCCCGTCTCAACTCCTCGTCGCGCCCACCGGCGCTGCTCCGCGCCTCTCTACACGCTCAGCGGCGCCAGCGTCAATAATGTCGAAAGCGGTTGACACCGAAAGCCGCTTTGCCTTACCCACTCTGTTCTCGTGCCCAGGTGGCGGAACTGGTAGACGCGCAGGTTTCAGGTACCTGTGACCGAAAGGTCGTGGAAGTTCGAGTCTTCTCCTGGGCACCATTCCATTATCCGATGTCGGTCGCTTCACCCGGAAAAGCCTATGACGGTTACATTGCACCAGGATGATCTGCCAGCCGACCTTGATTTCGGCGACGCGGTCGCGATTGACAGCGAAACCATGGGGTTGCGCCCCGAACGCGACCGGCTGTGTCTGGTCCAGCTTTCAGCCGGCGACGGCAACGCCCATATCGTGCGCTTCGCGCCGGGCAGCGATTACGCCGCGCCCAACCTGAAGGCGCTGTTGACTGACCCGGCCGTCACCAAGCTGTTCCATTTCGCCCGTTTCGATATTGCCGTGATCAGCCGATATCTCGATGTCGAGTGTCGGCCGCTCTACTGCACCAAGATCGCGTCCAAGCTGGTGCGGACCTTTACCGACCGGCATGGACTCAAGGATCTGTGCCGCGACCTGTTGGGGGTATCGCTCAACAAGGAACAGCAAACATCGGACTGGGGTAGTGACGATCTGAGCGACGCGCAGCTCTCTTACGCCGCGTCCGACGTGCTGTATCTGCACAGGCTGCGCCAGGAACTCGATACGATGCTGGCGCGCGAAGGCCGTACTCATCTTGCCCAGGCCTGCTTTGAGTTCCTGCCCACGCGCGCGGCGCTCGACCTCGCCGGCTGGGGCGACAGCGATATTTTCCAGCACTAGATAATTAACTACTTACGCGGAGTCGGCGTTTTTAGGTTAGTCTCTAGCCTCGATCACAGCGTGAGGGAGCGTGTGCCTTGACGACCGGCACGAAAGAACTGATTTCCGATCTGGCGGTTGCCCGCCGCGTGCTTGAGGACGAAGCCCGCGGGCTGAGCGTGCTGGCCGCCGCGCTGGATGAAAAATTCGTGCGCGCGGTCGATCTGATGGCGAAGACATCGGGCCGCGTTATCGTCAGCGGCATGGGAAAAAGCGGCCACGTCGCCAACAAAATCGCCGCCACCATGGCGTCGACCGGAACGCCGGCGCAATACGTCAATGCCGGGGAAGCGAGCCACGGCGATCTTGGCATGATCACCAAGGGCGACATGGTGCTGGCGCTTTCCAATTCGGGAGAGACGCCGGAACTGTCCGACCTTGTGGCCCATTGCGAAATCAACGACATCCCGCTGGTTGGGTTGGTTGGTCGCGCTGGCAGTTCGCTGGACCGGGCCGCCGATGTGTCGCTGGTACTGCCCGACATCGCCGAAGCCTGTCCGCTCAACCTGGCGCCAACCACCTCGACCACGGCGATGATGGCGCTGGGCGATGCGCTGGCCGTTGCACTGCTCGAGCGTCAGGACTTTTCACCCGACGATTTCAACGCGCTGCATCCCGGTGGCCAGCTCGGCCGGCGCTTCATCAAGGTCTGCGACATCATGCATGACGCCGACGCCATGCCGATGGTCGATGAAGCGACCCCGATGGGCGAGGTGCTGCTGACCATGACCGCGAAGAGCTTTGGCTGCGTCGGTATCGTTGATGCCGATGGCATGTTGGCGGGGATCATCACCGACGGCGATCTGCGCCGCCACATCGCCGACCCGCTGCTTGAACTGTGCGCGGGCGAAGTGATGACCCCTGTCCCGCTTACCATCGGAACCGACACGCTGGCCGCCGCCGCGCTCAAACTGATGAACGAAAACAAAGTCACCGCTTTGTTCGTGGTGAAGGAACGGCGGCCGGTCGGCATTCTCCACATCCACGACCTGCTGCGCGCGGGAATCGTTTGACCATCTCGGTATCAGGGCCGGCCAGCCGTCCCACCACAGCTACGCCGCCGGCGGCGCCAACGGCGTCGCCCCGGCCATTGGCGCGGGCGGGCGGCGGCTATTCCCGGTTCGTCGG
>JAZFSB010000099.1:0-2480 GCA_036445935.1 Alphaproteobacteria bacterium
CCCGGCGCCCTCATAGGAGGTGAATTCGTGCTCCACGCCAAGGCGCGTCAGCTCGGCGTCGATCTTGGCGACATCGTCCGGCGACGGGTTCTGGTCGTCCTTGCCGAAAAAACCGGCCACCGAACAGTCCAGATCCTTCAGCAGATCGAACGGCGGCGGGCCGTCGTCGCTCCACGGCTTGAACATGTTGCCGCCGTAATAGACCACGCAGGCATTGAATTGCGGATGGGTGGAGGCACCCAGGAACGACATCCGCCCGCCCATGCAGTGGCCGATAATGCCGAGCCGGTCGCCATCGACATCGCCCCTGCCGGCCATCCAGTCGAGTGTCGCGGAAACGTCCTTGATGATTTCCGGATCGCGCGGAAACGGATTTTCCGACGGCGGCTCCAGCAGCGGCGGCCAGTGATAGAGGTCCGGCGCCGCGGCCAGATAGCCGGCTCCCGCCAGATCATCGGCGATCTTGGTGGTAAAATCGTCGAACCCGCCACGATGAAACATGATAACCATGCCCGGGTGCGGCCCGTCGCCCGCCGGGACCGAGTAGGAGATCCGCATTGGAACCCCATCGACCTGTACTTCCGTTAATTCAGCCATCCCGCATATCCTTTTTTAAAAATTATTCATGAACCGTAATTTGATGGTAATTCGACGTCAATATGCAGAACCACCATATTGCGACCCGACAGTCCCGTCACTACTATCCGCGACCACACCGCAAACCCATAGGAAAAACCCGAACGAATGACAAAAAACGCACGCGTCGAACCAGGCTGGTTGAAACCGACGGTCGATTACGGCCCGCTGGCGGTATTTTTTATCGCCTACCTGAAGTGGGGTTTGCTGACCGCGACCGCCGCGTTGATGGGTGGGACCGTGGTCGCGCTGGCGATCTCTCTCGTTGTCGCGCGTCGGGTTCCGATGATGCCGCTTATCACCGCCTTAATCGTCGGCATTTTCGGCGGGCTGACACTGTGGCTTCAAGACGAAACCTTCATCAAGATGAAGCCGACAATCATTGAGGCGCTGTTTTCGATCATTTTGTTCGGCGGGCTGTTGTTCGATCGTCCCCTGATGAAGCCGCTGATGCAGTCAGCCTGGCCGATGAATGACGCCGGCTGGCGCATCCTGACCTTCCGCTTCGGCATTTTTTTCGCTTCCATGGCGGTTCTTAACGAAATCGTCTGGCGTACCCAGTCGACCGATTTCTGGGTCACCTTCAAGGTCTTCGGACTAATGGGGCTGACCATGATTTTCGCGGTGTTTCAGATTACGCTGATGCAGCGCTACGCCCTGCCCGACTCCACGGAGCCGGATGAAAAAAAGTAGGACACCATGCGCATTGCGATGATGGGCAGCGGCGGGGGTGGGGGCTATTACGGCGGGCGCATGGCAGCCGCCGGCCACGATGTCACCTTTATCGCCCGCGGCGCCCATCTGGAGGCGATCCGCAAGAACGGGTTGCGCATTGAGAGCCGCGACCTGGCGAACGCGACCGTCCACCCCGCCAGTGCCACCGATGACCCGGCCGAGGTCGGACCGGTGGATTGCGTGATCGTCGGCGTCAAATTGTGGGACACCGAGGCATCCGG
Source organism: Alphaproteobacteria bacterium (assembly GCA_036445935.1). GTDB lineage: Bacteria > Pseudomonadota > Alphaproteobacteria > MPNO01 > UBA2964 > JAZFSB01. Next base: position 1,593 of record JAZFSB010000099.1, read on the forward strand.
CCATGCCATCCTGCCTATGCTGGGGCCGGACACCATGGTCCTGTCGCTACAGAACGGAGTCGAATGCGACGATATCCTGGCCCCGATCGTCGGCCCGGAACGGCTAATCGGCGGCGTTGCCCACATTGCCAGCTCGATCGGCGAACCCGGCGTGATCAGCCATATCGGCACCATGCAGCGTGCCACGATCGGCGAGCCTGGCGGCGGACGCTCGACCCGCATCGAGGCGTTGAACCAGGCGATGCTGGATGGCGGCATTGAGGCACTGATCAGCGACAACATAGAGCGGACGATCTGGGAAAAGTTCGTCTTTCTGGTCGGACTCAGCGCAACCACGACGCTGATGCGGACCACCATCGGCCCGGTTCGCGAAGATCCCGACAGCCGCGATTTTCTGCTGAACGTTATGCGTGAAACCGTCGCCGTCGGCCGCGCCCGGGGGGTCGAGCTGCTGGAAGACTTCGCCGACGACCGCCTGACATTCGCCGATGGGCTGCCGGTCGATATGACATCGTCGATGTACCACGATTTCGCGCGCGGCAACCTGCTTGAGGTTGCCTGGCTAAGCGGCGCGGTTGCCCGTTTCGGACGCGCCGCGGACATTCCAACGCCGGTCAATCACACCGTTTACGCCGCTCTGAAACCGCACGCGGCGCCGGGTCCGTGACGTTTCCCGCGCTGACGGTTCGCGCCGTTCGCACCCGCGCCGTCCGGGCGCCAATGCGCCGCCCGCTGGGCACCAGCGTCGCACGCATGAGCCACGCGCCCTTCCTGCTGGTCGAACTTGAAACCGAGCAAGGCGTCACCGGGCGCGCGCACACCTTTTGTTACATGGACTTGGCCCTGCCGCTGATGCGCCGCGTGCTCGACATGGTGAGTGAGTCAATC
>JAZFSB010000100.1:0-4889 GCA_036445935.1 Alphaproteobacteria bacterium
GCAGATCCATCGAATAGAGCAGCGTCGCCTTGTGCGGGTTCTCGTAATAGCTGGTGTCGTGGTGGAACCACATCTCGCCATCGCCGAAGGCGCCGATCGGCTTGCCGTCCTCGACGATGTTGGTGACATACATGAAGGGGCTGTCGTAACCGCCGCCCGGCGTGCTGCCGTGGGGAGAGCGCTTGCGTTCGCCGAGCTTGCCAAAATAGCCGGCGAATCGGCGCTGGTCGTCACCGGTAATGTCCTGGCCGCGGATCACCAGCACGACATGTTCATGAAACGCGTCGTCGATTTCCTTGACGGTGGCGGGGTCGAGCTCGCGGCTAAGGTCGAGACCGGAAATTTCGGCTCCACAGGCGGGCGACAAAGGCGTTACCGTGATCGACATGGTTTGCATCCTTCAGAAGCTGAGCGCGGCACCCTGGATGGTGCAGCGCCGTAACAGGCGGTTTTGATCGCGGGGAAAATCAGTGCGGGCATGCACAGAACAGGTATTGTCCCACATCAACAGATCGCCAAGCCGCCAGACATGTTCGTAAATGATCGAAGGGTCCTCGACCAGGTCGAACAGCTCGTCCAGGATGGCATCGCTCTCGGCGCGTTCCAGCCCCTCGATGGTGGCCGACATCAGCCGGTTGACGTAAAGCGCGCGGCGTCCGGTTATGGGGTGAGTGACGAAAATCGGCTGCCAGAAATGCCTGAGCCCGCTGATGTCGATGGCGTCGAGATCAAGCCGTTCGCGGCGCTTGTGATCATGCACCTGCAACACGCGGCGGCCTTCGAGCTTCTGCTTCAGCGCGCCCGTCAGCCTGTCATAGGCCGCATACATGGAATTGACCCGCGTGTTTCCGCCCGATAACGGCAGCTCGACCGAATAGAGGAAGGTCGCGCGGTTGGGGACTTCGTAATAGCAGCTGTCGGCGTGGAACCACATCTCGCCGTCGCCGTAGGAACCGGCCGTGGTGTCGGCGGCGTCGCGGATATTGGTCACCAGCATGACGTGGCCCTTGGTCGCCTCGGCGCCTTCCGCGATTTCCTTGGGCGCGCTGCGCCTGAGCCCAAGCGGGCCAAAATAGCCCGCGAAGCGAAGCTGGTCGTCTTCCGTCAGATCCTGGCCCCGGAACACCAGGGCGACATGGTCGTTGAAGGCGCCGTTGAGCAGCCCCACCGTGGCGTCGTCCAGCGGGCGTGAAAGATCCACGCCCTCGACCAGCGCGCCGACATGTTCTGTCAGCGGCGTGATCGTCAGCCGGTCTGCGCGGATCGCGGTGTTCATTCTTATACCCCTGCTGTTACCGGGGTTATCCTACCACGAAGCACCGCAAACACCAAAGCGGGCAGGGGTGGAGTTCAGCATTACACAATCAGGAAAATGGCAACGATCACGAACGGCCACGCGAAGGCTGAGGTGGCGGCGATGACGGCCAATGTAACCAGGATATTTTCGCTACGGATTGCCATGACTTCCCTCCGAATTTATTCCCTGCCCGTAGCAATGCACGGAAATTAACGATGTGCGTGTGGGTTAAATCACAATCCGTTGCGACATCCGAAGTTGATTAACCATAATGTGATGCCCGTCACTAACTTCGCAAAATTTGTGCCGCCGACATACCGGAGCGTGTTCGGATATTGGCGGACCAGCTGACAGTAATGTCCGCTTCGAAAGGTTTTTCAGGTCGGGTTCCAGACGGGGACTCTACCGGATAGCTCGCCTGTCGCACCCCCTCCCGGTTGCCAGCCGCCCGGCGTTTAGTTTGCGCGCGCTTGCGTCCGGCGTCGGAACCCGGCGTGCTGAGGCACGGTTTGGAAATGGCCCAAGGCGACGGTTATTTTATAATCGTCTGGCATAAATACCCCAGACCTGATTGGAAAATTCCCCGGCAGTGAATTCTATTTCATCTTCATCGGTGATGATTTTATAAACATCAAAAGTGAAATCCTGCCTATAGGTCGGGTCTTTTACATGCGCTTGTTGGCCTTTTATCTCCTGCCATTCGTGGTCCCATATATTCTTGATCTTGCCGATCCTAAACGGGGCTTCGGCATAACAGACCCCTAAAAACTCCCATTCGTTGGACATCACTCATCTCCAATTTTCAATGCCGCGATGAAGACGGGTTAGAGCGTCAGGTTTCATGAAAAATAACGTCAGGGACAGCAGATGCAATAATTTTACGGACGCCAACCTGGTGACCGCTTTCGGATGATAGGCTGACATTAAGAACCCGCCTACCGCTTCCCCTCCCGGTTGCCAGCCGCCCGGCTTTGCTTCATTAGAAGATGACACCGCACACCGCCGGTGCCTCCGCCGGAAGGTCTCTGCCACCGTGTCCGACACCCCGTCCCAGAACCGTCTTACCGCCGCTTGGGCGCGGCTGCCCGGCAATTTGCGGGGCGTTTTGTGGATCACCATGGGCACCCTCGCCTTTGCGCTGAACGACGTGTTCATCAAGCTGACCGGCAAGACCTTCCACCCGTTCGAGCTTGCCGTGTTCCGCTATGGCATTGGCGTTGTATTGCTGTCGCCGGTGTTCCTGCATATGGGGGTGGCGGGGCTCAAGACCAAACGTTTCGGGCTGCACATGGCACGGCTGGTGATGGCGTGTTTGGCGCAGCTTGGCGTGTTTGTCGCGGTCATCAACCTGCATCTGGCCGACGCCACCGCGATCGCTTTTTCGCGGCCGCTTTTCACCACCGTGATCGCGGTGATCGTGCTGCACGAAATCGTCCACTGGCGGCGCTGGACGGCGACCTGCATCGGGTTCGCGGGCGTGCTGGTCATGGTACGGCCCGGCCATGACGGGGTCGATCTGATCGCGCTGATCGCGGTTGCATCGGCGCTGACCTTCGCCGTCGCCAACATTTTGATCCGCATGCTGTCGCGGACCGAGCCGCCCAACCGTATCCTGTTCTATTATCATGTCGGCGGCACGCTGGTATTCGCGGTTCCGGCCATGTTCGTGTGGGTCACGCCGGTCGGCATGGAATGGGCGATGCTGCTCATGATTGGTGTCATGACCACCATCGGCATGATCGGCTTCGTGCGCGCCTTTTCGGTCGGTGAAGCCAACGCGGTCGGCCCGCTGGAATATGCCAGGCTGATCTACGCCGCCCTGCTGGGGTTCTTCATGTTTGGCGAGGTGCCCGATATATGGACCATGGCGGGCGCTGCGCTGATCGTCGTCAGCACGCTCTATATCGCCCGCGTCGAGGCGCGCCGTGGTTAGCGTTCCGTGCAAAAATCCCCATCTATAAGAAGTAATGAACACGCCCACGACCCACGCGCCCGGCCTTGCCCAGATTGAGGAAATCGCGAACAACGCCTATGGCACGATCCCCGCGGTGCTGCGCGCGCGCGTTGATGATGTGGCGATCCGGGTGCTCGATTTTCCCGATCCCGAGACCGAGCGCGAGATGGGCTTGCGCACCCCGTTCGAACTGCTCGGGCTCTATCGCGGCGTGCCGCTGGGCGAGAAAAGCATCAATGACGCGCCGGCGGATGTCGACATGATCTTCCTCTACCGTCGTCCCCTACTTGATTACTGGTGCGAGACCGGAGAGGATTTGACCATCCTGATCCGCCATGTGCTGATCCACGAGATCGGCCATCATTTTGGCTTCAGCGACGCGGAGATGGAAGCGATCGAAGCCGCCGGTTAGTGTATTTTCCGCTCACGCGGAATCGCACCGGCCGGAGAACGCATTTGAACGGCGCGAAAGGATGGACATGCCGCCAGTCGATCCCCTGCAACCCCGGGCGCTCTATGCGCGCTGCGACCCCGGCCAATTTGCCTTCCGCACGACAGACGAGCTGGAAGAGCTGGAGAACAGCCTGGGCCAGGAGCGCGCGCTTGAGGCGCTGCGCTTTGGTATCAGTATCGGCACCCGGGGCTACAACATGTTCGCGTTGGGCCCGCCCGGCACCGGTAAGCACAGCATGGTGCGCCGCCACCTGGAAGAAGCCGCCGCCGCAGCCCCGGTCCCCACGGACTGGACCTATGTCAATAATTTCACCGAGCCGCACAAGCCGAGCGCGCTTGAATTCCCGCCCGGCCGCGCGCGGGACTTCCGCGACGCGATGGATCGGCTGATCCGCGACATGCGCGACGGTATCCCGTCGCTGTTCGAAAGCGACGATTACCGCGCCCGGCGCGAGGCGCTGGAAGAGGAATTCAAATCCCGGCAGGAAGGCCCGTTTGGCGAGTTGCAGGAAGCGGCGCACGAACGCGGGCTGGCGCTGATCCGTACGCCGATGGGGCTCGCCTTCGCGCCGGTCAAGGATGGCGAGGTGATCAACCCCGACGATTTCCGCAAGCTGCCCGACGACCAACAGGAAAAGACCAAAGGCGATATCGCCGAGCTGGAAAAGCGCCTGCAGGACGTCATGCGCGCGGCACAGCAGTGGGAACGCGAGCATCGCGAAAAGGTACGCCAGCTCAATCAGGAAATGGCCGAACGCGTGGTTGGCCATCTGATCGATGAGCTCAAATCCGCGATGGGCGACCTGCCCGCCGTCGTCGCCTGGATAGAAGATGTACGCACCGACATCGTCGAGAACGCGCAGCAGTTCCTGCCGCAGCCGCCGATGGAAGGCGGGCCCGATGCCGACGGCGCCCCGTCCCCGTCCCCGGCGGGGCATCCCGGCGCGCCGTCGCCCTTCTTCCGCCGCTATCTGGTCAACGTGGTCGTTGACCGCACGGAGTGCGCGGCGGCGCCGGTGATCTACGAAGACCATCCGACCCAGCCCAACCTGGTCGGACGCATCGAACACATGGCGCAGTTCGGCGCGCTGGTGACTGACTTCAACCTGATCAAGGCGGGCGCGCTGCTGCAGGCCAATGGCGGATTCCTGATCCTCGATGCGCTCAAGGTGCTGACCCAGCCTT
>JAZFSB010000101.1:0-3555 GCA_036445935.1 Alphaproteobacteria bacterium
GCCATGCTCGAGGGGTCTTTGCTGGCGCGTAAGGGCTATGCCGCGCCGGTTATTCCGGATGATTCGCCTTTGACGGAATCGGTAGAAGCGGCGACGTCCGAGGTCGTGCCGCTTCATCGGGTCGCGGCGCCTGCCGATGAACCCGTGCCTGATACGCCGCCGCGGCCCATCGAATTCCCGACGCAGCTCATATCGCCGCGCCGCCGCGTCGCGATCATTCTGGTGGCGCTTTTGGTGTTGTGCCTGATCGCGTTCGCGTTGGCGGCTCGTGGCACCAGCAATGGCACCGAACAGGGCACGCCGCCGACGGCGAAGTCCGGCGCGATCATTACTCCCGTGCCGGAAAATACAGTGGCGGTGGTTGATCCGCGGCCCACCGATTTTGCGCTGGAAAAGCCCGGAACAGTGACGCCGGTGTTACAGCCGGTGCCGCGACCAAAACTCTACATGCTGCAATTCGCCTCTCTTGGCGGTAAACGCCGGGCTTTTGAGGAAGTCGTCCGGCTTCAGAAGAGCATTGGCGGAATTCTTGGCGGCCGCAAGATCATGGTCATCAATTCCGGGGTCGGCCGCGAGAGATACCGGCTGCGCGCTGGCTCGTTTGAGTCGCTGCGCTCGGCGATTTCCACTTGCCAACAGGTCGCGCGCTTCGACGTCGACTGCGTGCCTATTCGCCGGTAATCGCGCGGCTTTCAGGTTCACAGGTTTCGGCCGCCCTGGCCGGTGGCGCCAGGCCGAGTGAGTCGGCCAACGCCGTGATTTCGCGCGCAGCGGACTGGTGGCTCGCGCGGACGGGGCGCTCGGGTTCGACGACCGGCAGGTCGAGCACGGTCAGGCCGGATGAAAACAGCTCGCGGTACACGACACGTTCACTCAAACCCGGCGCCAGCCGGAAGCCGACTCGCATCGCCAGCTTGTCCAGGATCTGCTCGACGTCCTGGCGGTTGTGGGAATGGATGTGCGCCATGCGGTTGCGCAGCACGACCCAGTCGACCGGCTCAAGGCCGTCGACGATGCGGCGGTTGTTGTATTCCCAAGCCATGCGGCAATAAAAGCTTGGCGCGACAATGGTGCGGCGCACTGGATCGATCTCGGCCAGCACGTCAATATCGAGCAGGCTGTCATTGATCGGCGTGACCAGCATGTCCGCTCTTTCGTGTCCGACCCGCGACAGCATGGTCTGGCTGCCTGGCGTGTCGGCGATCACCAGGTCACAATCGGACATCTCGTCGAGCGCATCCGCGATCGCGCCTTCGGCACTCGCGCGGGCATAGTCATCGGTTGCGTTATCAGGACTCTCGACACGCAGATGGCGGGTTTCCAGTACCGGGCCGGAAGTTTCACGGTACTGGCGCCGGTTATTCATGTAGCGGGTCATACTGCCTTGGCGGAAATCGAGATCCAGCGTGCCCACGCTGTAGCCGCGATGGAGCAGCGCGATGGCTAGGTGAATCGCCGTCGTGGATTTCCCCGATCCGCCTTTTTCGTTGCCGACAACGATCATCGTCGGTCGGTCGCTGTCAGTGTGGATGGGCGTGTCTATATTCAAAATAGAACCTCCCAATCCTTCTTTTCGTCCGCCGTCACCTCGGCGGGGCGTTCTTCCGGTTTCTCAACCTTATCGATGGAGGCAGGCCGCGGCGTTTCGATTGCCGGTGCCGCCGGACTGGGTTGATTTTCTTCCGGTGTTCCGGTCCGCAGCTTTACTTCCGCGGCCGCGCGAGCAAAATGCGCGCGCCAGGCCTTGATCGCCGCCAGCCGCCGGGCCATGGGTTCGGTACTCGCCCAAGCCAGGACTTCTTCGCCATGGTGCGTGCGCTGCATCGCCCCCCATTTTCCCTGCCGGATGGCGTGGACGACGAAGGTTATGTCCTCGCCCTCCAGCGAGGCATCCAGAGTGGTGGTAAAGGGTGGGATCTGGGCATCCAGTACCTGCTTGGCGGTAAACCAGGATATGCCCTCGCGGAACAGCAACTCGCCGATGTCGGGACAGCGTTCCATCGCCACGCGGAAGCCGAAATGTATACGCGAATCCAGCGCCTCGCTCCCCGCCGGGGCGTTTTCGATCTCCGAGATCAGCGCATCGACGTCCGAAAGCACGGAAGCGGCCTGCGCCGGCGATTCGGGCATGGCACCCAAACCGGTCTCATGCCGGCCTTCGGATGACGCAATAGGATCCTCGTTCTTCATGCTCTTTCCCCGGCAATAGCATAACGCAATCTCCCGCGCTTCACCATCCGCTGAAGGCGTCGTAGTCTGGTCGCATAAAGGGGCACGTGGGCCCCGGTCAGGGAGGGAGAACTATGGATGCGTTAACCGAGATGGCGGGAGGGATTGGCGCCCTGCTGAAAGAAAAGGGCGCTACCGTGGCCGTGGCGGAATCGTCTGCTGGAGGCCTGATTTCAGCCAGTCTACTGGTGGTGCCGGGCGCGTCGGCTTATTTTCTTGGTGGCGGGGTCGTCTATACCCGCACCGCGCGGCGTGCCTTGCTTGATCTGCCGGAACAGGTGATCACCATGAATGCCGGGTCGGAAGAATATGCGCTGATCCTCGCGCGCGCCGTGCGCGACCGATTCGAAGCGGACTGGGGTCTGTGCGAAACCGGCGCTACCGGCCCGACCGGCAGCCGTTATGGCCATGACGCCGGCCATTGCTGCGTTGCCGTGGCCGGGCCGGTCGAGCGGGCGATCACGCTGGAAACCAGGATCGCCGCGCGCGAATCCAATATGTGGCGCTTCGCCGAAACCGCGCTTCGCCTGCTGGAAGAAACCGTGCGCGAGAGCGGGCTGGAACCGTCTTAACCGGAACATATTTATTCGCGGCCCGGCACGACCACCACGTCGATGACCACCGCCTTGCCCTCGGCGACCGCCTTGAAGCCCTCGGCCAGCGCGGCCGGCAGGTCCTTCACGTCCTCGATGGGGCCAATGCCTTCAAGCCCCTGATCGCGCGCCAGCCCGGCCAGGTTCATCGCCGGGCCGTCGATTTCCATGCCGATGAACTTGTTTTCCACCGGTCGGTTGCGTGCCTTCGCCATGCGTTCCTGGTGTTCCACGTCGTTGTAAAATGAGTGGTTATCGGCGACCACGAGCAACATTGGCAGGCGGTAGCGCGCCGCCGTCCACAACGCGGTCAGCCCCATGATGTATTCGCCGTCGCCGGTCACCGTGACGGGCAGCCGTTCGCCGCCGCGCTCGCGTATGGCAAGCGCCGCGCCGACCGTCATGCCGGGCGCCGATCCCACGCCGGCGCCGCCGTCGCGTCCCAGATAGTCAAGCGGCCCCTCGAAGCCGATGGCGCCGCTCGGCCAGCCGAAGGGCAGGCGGGTCAGCGTTACCGGCTTGTCGGCGTCATCGGCGGCCGCATTGAAGCAGGCCGCCAGATCATCCATTGAGATCGGGCCCGCTTGCTTGGCGACCGGCGGCACACCGCCGCCCGGCGCACCCCCGGTATCCGGCCAGGCCGAGGAAGCCGGACCGCCGCTTTCGATTTCCGCCAGCAAGGCCGGCACGGCGATGTCGGGATGGGTGAACAGCGTGATGTCGGCGGGCGCCA
>JAZFSB010000102.1:0-2024 GCA_036445935.1 Alphaproteobacteria bacterium
ATGGCGACGGCCAGCGGGATAGCATAGACGTTCTCGCCGCCGAGGTAGGAGACGATGGTCTCGGGCGGCAGCCAACGCACCATCAGGCTCTCGATGGTGAAGGCGAACAGCAACCACTTGGCCAGGAACAGCCCGATGTCGCGCGCTTCGGTGGCGAAGGCGGCGCGCCGCGCCTCGTCATGCCAGAACGCCCAACGCAGTTCCATCAGCGCCATTGCGTCGCTGCCACAGGTGTTGTCGGTACCGCAGCTACTGCTGGTGCCGCAACCGCCGCCGGTCAAAATGGGTCGCAAGGGGGTGGCGAAGAACCCGGCGCGCTGGGCCGCGAGCGTCGCGAAGCCGGCACCCAGACCGAGCGCGAAGGCGGCGAGCGTCTTGGCCAGGGTAAACTCGAGGCCGAGCATGGCCCACATCAGCACGAACATCTCCGGGTCCATGAGCGGGGAAGCGACCCAGAACGCCATCACCGCCGGCAACGGCACGCCGGCGGCCAGCAGCGCCGCGATCAGCGGCACCACGCCGCAGGAGCAGAACGGCGAAAACGCGCCGGCGGCAGCAAACACCAGCACCGCCCGGACCGGCGAGCGCGACACGGTGGCGCCGATCACGCGGTCGGCGCCGGCCGCCTTGAGCCAGGCGGCGAGCAGTACCGAGGCGAGCAGAAACGGCAGGATCCAGATGAAGGCGTCAAGAGCGAAGCTGGCGCTGGCCAGCGCCTGCACGGGCTCGAAGGCGAGCAGGATCAGGAACACGGCGGCGATCGCCAGCCAGACCCTGTCGAAGCGGCGCACGGCGCCTTGCATGGTGAGCGCAAAATCGGTCATAGAGCGGCCCTCCGGGGCCCGTTTCCTGTCATTGTTAGCGGTGCGCCTAGCTGGTTGGCTAACCGGCTTCCCGCGACTCGGCGACCTCGGCGATGCCGGCACAGCACTCCTCGGTCAGGAAGCCGATCAACCTGTCCATCAAGTCGAGGTTGGGGGTGCAGCGCAGCACCCGGCCCTCGCGCTCCTGACCGACCAGGCCGGCGTTGACCAAGTGCGAGATGTGGTGCGACAGGGTCGAGCCGGGAATGCCCAGGCGGTCCTGGATTTCGCCGACGCTGGCGCCGGCCGGACCGGCGCGAACCAGCAGCCGGAAGATTTCCAGGCGCGTCGGATTTCCGAGTTTCTCCAGGCAGCGGGCGGCGTGAGCTTGTTCCATGCTTGCCAAGCTAGCCAACAGCGGCGGGCCTGTCAACTATATTTCTGGAATTATCGAAATATCCATCCGGGGAACGTGGTTTCGGCGCGCTTGGCGGATGCGACATCAGGCTCTTGAGACCGCGCCTCAGCCGACAACCCCGCCGTTCATCTGCAAGATCTGGCCATTGATGAAGCCGCCTCTGTCCGAGCAGAGAAGCCCGACCAAGGCGGCTATATCATTGGCGGTTCCAAGACGGCCGACGGGCGTCTGCTGGAGCAAATTCTGAAATCGGTCCGATTGTGAAACATCCACATCCTCGCCGGGAAAGGTTCCCGGCGAGATAACGTTTGCCGTGATGCCCTTCGGACCGAACTCACGCGACAGGGCATTGATCAGTCCCCAACTGGCGTGTTTGGACATCGTCACATGGGGTTTGGCGCCGGTGCCCCGCTGTGCGTTCATGCCGGAGAAATTGATGATGCGCCCCCAGCCATTCTCGACCATTCCGGGCAGGAACGCACGCAACAGCCAGACCGCGGCATAACAATTGACATTCATGACATGCGACAAGTCGTCATCCGTCATTTCAAGAAATGAGGATGTGGGCCGGACCGCCGCATTGTTGATCAGGACATCGATCCGCCCGAATGCCTGCAACGCGGCATCGGCCATCGCGTTCACTGCCGAGCGATCGCCGATATCCGCCATGATAATCGTCGCATCGGTCCCGATCGCACGAACTTCATCGGCCACGCGCTCGCAGGCGGCCTTGTCGCTCGAACCGTTGACGACAATATTGAACCCGGCCGAGGCCAATTCCTTGGCGCAGCCTCGCCCCATAT
>JAZFSB010000103.1:0-2582 GCA_036445935.1 Alphaproteobacteria bacterium
CGCGCCCGGAAGGAAAGCGTGTTGGGCGCCGCGGCGAAATCACCCTCCACATCGCCCCACACCCATTTCCTGTTAAAGAACACGTTACTGCCGTTTTCCGGATGGACCAGCGGCGCGTCAGGCTTCAGCGCCTCTTCCGGATCAATGACGTGGTCGAGCATCGCGTAATCGACCTCGACCAGCTCGGCGGCGTCTTCGGCGACAGCCCGCGTTTCAGCAACCACGGCGCAGACCCATTCGCCGGCATAGCGCGCGCGGCCATGGGCCAGCGGCAGGCGCTTGACGTTGGGCAGATCGACGCCGGACAGCAGCGGGTTGACGTGGGCAAACAGCTCCTCGCCGGTCAGTACGTAGCGCACGCCGGGCAGCGCCAGGGCGGCACTGGCATCGATGCCCTTGATCTCGGCGCAGGCATAGGGGCTTGAGACCATCGCGACATGCAGCGTGCCGGGCAGGCTGAGATCGGCGGCGAAGCGCCCGCGCCCGGTGACGAAGCGCTTGTCTTCCTTGACCCGGCGCTTGTGGCCGACGAATTTGAATTCGGTGCCGTCCATATCGCTCAAGCGCTCCGCAGCTTTTCGGCGGCAATTTCGACCGCCTCGACGATCTGGACGTAGCCGGTGCAGCGGCACAGGTTGCCGCCGATGGCGTCGCGGATTTCCTCCGTGCTGGGGTCCGGATTTTCGTCCAGCAGCGCCTTGGCCGCAATCAGCATGCCGGGTGTGCAGTAGCCGCATTGCAGCGCGTGGGTTTCGCAGAACGCGTCCTGCAACGGGCTCATTTCGCCGTCCTTACCTTCCAGCCCCTCGACCGTGGTGATTTCCGCGCCGTCGGCGATGACCGCGTAGGTCAGGCAGGCGCGCACCGGCTTGCCGTCCATAATAACCGAGCACGCGCCGCAGACGCCGTGCTCGCAGCCGATATGCGTGCCGGTCAGCCCCAGCACATCGCGCAGGAAATCGACCAGCGTAAGGCGAGCTTCCGCGTGGCCCGACATCTCGTTGCCGTTGACGGTAAGGGTGATGCGGTGCTCGCTCATGCGCCTGGCCCCCGCGCCGCGTCGCGCGCCGACGCGATGGCGCGCCTGGCCATGGCCCCGGCCACCCGGCTTCGATAGCCGGCATCGGCGTGAATATCGGCTTGCGGATCGAGCAGATCGGCGATCCCGGCGCAGGCACTGCTGATCGCCGCGTCATCGAGCACCCCGCCACGAAGCGCGTCCTCGACCGGGCCGAGGCGCAGCGCGGCCGGCGCGGCCCCGCCCACCGCAACATGGATACGGGTGCAGTTCCCGGCGCCGTCGAGCGCGAGCTGGGCCGCGGCCGCGGCGAGCGCGAAATCGCTGTCGCGGATGCTGACCTCGTGAAAGCCATGACCGACGGCGCCGTCCCGCCAGATCGGGAAGCGCACCTCGATGAGGCATTCGTCCGGCTCGAGCGCGGTGGTCATGGCGAATTCGAGGAAATCCGCCGTCTTGAGCCGGCGTTCGCCGCGCACGCTGCGGGCCACCAGCTCGGCTTCCAGGGTTTGCGCCACCAGGGGAATTTCGGCCGACGGGTCGGCATTGCACAGGCTGCCGCCGACCGTGCCCCGGTTGCGCGTCTGGCCGTGCCCGACATGGGACAGCGCATCGGCCAGCAGCGGCAGATGCTCGCGCACCAGGGGTGAGGCCAGCGCGTCGGCCTGGCGGGTGCAGGCGCCGATGACCAGCATATCTCCGTCCAGCGCGATCCCGGCAAGCTCGGCGATACGGTTGATGTCGATCAGCAACGCGGGCCGGGCAAGCCGCATCGCCATCAGCGGCACCAGCGTCTGGCCGCCCGCGATCAGGCGCGCATCGCCACCGCCATCGGCAAGCGCCCGGCAGGCCTCGTCGATCGAGGCGGCACGGAAATAGTCGAACGACGCGGCTTTCATGGCCCTCTGCCAGGGGATTTCGTGAGTTGCGGCGAACCTATGAACAGGGTAGGGGGATGTCAATACGCGCCCGTATGGTCGTAGCGCCTCGGTTTGGATTACTTTGATATGGGCTGGGTCCATGCCGCCCCGAGTGCACCCCACCCCCTTTCCGTCATGCCCCGCGAAGCGGGGTATCCACGACTTTCTTTCCCTTTTTCTTTTTACCCCGCCACGGCACACTTACACCCATGGCTGGAGGCTGGGTCTATATCGTCACCAACCGACCGAACGGCACGCTCTATGTCGGCGTGACCGGCGACCTTCCGCGCCGTGCTCATCAACACCGCACCGGCGCCGTCGAAGGGTTCTCGAAACGCTATGGTCTCAAGCGCCTCGTACATGCTGAGCACCACCCCGATATTCGAGAGGCGATCCGTCGCGAAAAAGCTATCAAACGTTGGTCCCGCGCCTCGAAAATTCGCTTGATCCATGAACAGAACCCCGACTGGTCGGACCTCTACGACATATTGCTGTGAACACCCTTGGGCGTTAGGCCGTATCCCAAACCTCTATCGTTATGCCCCGCGAAGCGGGATTCCACGCATTTTCTATTGGATCGACGGTCAATAAAAAGAAAGTCGTGGATACCCCGCTTCGCGGGGCATGACGGGAGAGGGGGTGGT
>JAZFSB010000104.1:0-2250 GCA_036445935.1 Alphaproteobacteria bacterium
TTGACATGGTCGAGCGGGGCGCGCGCCTTGATCAGCGCGCGCACCACCTGCACATGGCCAAGATGGGTAGCGGCAATCAGCGCCGTGCCGTCATACGGGCTGGTAATCGCCCGCGCGTTCGCGCCAGCGTCAAGCGCAAGCTGAACCATCGTCACATCATTCAGCACGGCGGCGATGGTCAGCACATCGTACCGTTGGAAATCAAGCGCGTTGAGATCGCCGCCGCCGGAAATCAACGCCCGCACGGCGGCGTGCCGGCGATAATGCGCCGCCACCATCAGCGGCGTCCGCCCATGGCTGTCACGCGCGTTTGGATTGTCCCCACCGGAGACAAGACGCCGGATCGCGGCTGAATCGCCGGCCACCGCCGCGGCATGGAGCCCGCCATAGGCAGCCAGCTCCGACGGGGTGGGCGCGGTTTGGGCATCGGCCGCCGCCGCCACGAAGCCAAGCAGCACAAACAGCGCCAGAAACCGCACATCGGGCAGAAATTTGAAACCCACCCCTACCCCCTTTGGTCAAGACCGGGTCCGACCTGTATATTGGGGTTCCCCGCCACAGGAAACCCGGGAAGATGATCGAACTCTATCATAACGACATGTCGACCTGCGCCCAGAAGGTGCGCTTGACGCTGGCCGAAAAGGGGCTGGACTGGACCGGGCATCATTTGAACCTGCGCGCGGCCGATCAACAGCAACCGGCATATCTGAAACTCAACCCCAACGGGGTGGTGCCGACGCTGGCGCACGACGGCACGGTGGTGATCGAGTCCAACATCATCAACGAATATATCGACGATGCCTGGCCCGACCCGCCGCTGCGCCCCGAAAGCGCCCAAGGTCGCGCGGCCATGCGGGCATGGACCAAGCAGCTTGATGACGGGTTGCATGCGATGATCGGCGTGCTGAGCTCATGCATCGCTTTCCGCCATCAGCATTTCGCCAACAAGACCGAGGACGAGATTCGCGACTATCTCGACCGCATGCCCGACGCCGCCAAGCGCGAGCGCCAGTACGAAAACATCTTCAAGGGGGTGGACTCGAAATTCTTCATCGGTGGCCTCCGGCGTTTCGACAAGCTGCTGGGCGACATGGAGGCGGCGCTGGCCGACGCACCATGGCTCGCCGGTGACCGCTTCAGCCTGGCCGATATCGCCTACGCGCCTTACGCCACGCGGCTCGATCATCTGCAAATGTCGGGCCTGTGGGACGCAAGGCCGCGTTTTGCCGACTGGTACGCGCGGCTATGCGCCCGGCCAGCCTACAAGACAGCGCTCACCGACTGGTTTAATGATGCCTACCTGCCGCTGATGGAAGAAAAGGGCAACGAGGTCTGGCCTCGCATCCGGGAAATTCTCGCCACCTAAACGGCGCCGCCAAATCAACGATCACATTTGACTCAAGGAGACACTCCACATGGACGACCAGCCCACAAAACTGGAAGACGTCGAACGCCCTGACTCCATTGGCAACCCGCGCATGGGCTGGGCCAGCGACGTGATGGCCGAGGTCATCCACAAGCTCGGTTTCAAATATATCAGCCTGACGCCCGGCGCGAGCTATCGCGGGCTGCATGACAGCCTGGTGAACTATCTCGGCAATGCCGACCCGCAACTCATCCTGTCGCTGCATGAAGAAAACGCGGTGTCCGTCGCGCACGGCTACGCCAAGGTCACAGACGAGCCGCTGGCCGTCGCGGTGCACGCCAATATCGGGCTGATGCACGCGGTGATGGCGATCTACAACGCCTGGTGCGACCGGGTGCCGATGCTCATCCTGGGCGCGACCGGCCCGGTCGATGCCTCAAAACGTCGGCCCTGGATCGAATGGATTCACACCTCCAAGGACCAGGCGTCGATGATCCGCCAATTCGTCAAGTGGGACGACCAACCGGCCTCGGTTACGGCGGCGGCGGAATCGCTGCTGCGCGCCTCCAAGATCACCCGCACAGCGCCATATGCGCCGGTCTATGTGTGTCTGGATCAGGCATTGCAGGAAACGCCGCTTGAGGGCGAGACCGTGATTCCGGACGTCGATCGCTACCGCCCACCCGCACCACCGACACCCGCGCCGGATGTGCTGCGCGAGGCGGCCGACGCGCTCCGCGGCGCAAAAAACCCCTTAATTCTGCCGGGCCGGGGAACGCGCGGCCAGGACGCCTGGGACGCCCGGGTAAAACTTGCCGAAACGCTGAATGCGCGGGTCATCTGCGATACCCTGGTGGCCGCTAACTTCCCGTCGCGCCACCCGC
>JAZFSB010000105.1:0-8768 GCA_036445935.1 Alphaproteobacteria bacterium
AAGTCAAGACAAGCGCCGCCAGAGCTTCCACGGTGTCAGCGCGAACTGCGCGCGCATGGCGGGCAGGCGTATGGTGGCGCCGACGCAGGTTACGGGCGGCGAAATCGGGGAACCCCGCCCGCTAGGGCGGACGCTTTTCCATGGGGACTCCGGGGGATGAGTTGGAATTCCGCGCAAACAAAACCCCGGCACGGCGGGGGCCGTCCGGGGTCAGGTTTTGCTGATGGTGGTAATATTACGTGATTTGGCGTCCCACGTCAAGGGAAAATTACCCTACAGCGTATATTTTTACAGCAGGTGGCCGCTCTTGTCGCGCTTCACCGACAGGTAGAACTCGTTGTGGTCGTTCGACGGGAAGGCGTGCGGCACGCGCTCGACCACTTCGATGTCATATTCCTCAAGGCCCGCGACCTTGTCGGGATTGTTGGTCATCAAGCGCACGCGCGAAAAGCCGAGCAGGCGCAGGATGCTGGCGGCGGGCAGGAAGATGCGCTCATCCGATTCGAAGCCGAGCCGCTGGTTGGCCTCGACAGTGTCAAACCCCTGATCCTGCAGCGCGTAGGCGCGCAGCTTGTTGGTCAGCCCGATGCCGCGCCCTTCCTGGCGCAGATAGAGCAGAATGCCGGCGCCTTCTTCCGTGATCTGGTCGATCGCGCCGCGTAGCTGCTGGCCGCAATCGCATTTGAGCGACCCCACCAGGTCACCGGTGAAACATTCAGAATGCAGGCGCGCCAGCACCGGTTGGTCTGACGGCGGATCGCCGATCACGATGGCGAGATGCTCGCGCCCGCCCTCGGGCGAGCGGAAAGAATGGATGCGCGTGTTCTCGGCGCCATCAAGCGGCACCCGGGCCGAGGTCACGCGCCGCAGCGCACCGGCCGCGTGCGTCTCGAAATTCAGCGCCGCCCCGGCATCGACCGAAACGATCCCGGCATCCGCGGCCTGGGTGAAGCCGGCCGGCACCGGCACCAACACCACGGCCGGCAGCAGCCGCGCATTCTTGGCAAGCTGCACGGCGGCCAGCGCGGCGTCACTTACCGGATCGCGCTTCACCGCGAAAGGACCTCGCATCGGGTTGGCCAGATCGCTGCCAGGGTCGGCCACGCCGCGCGCCGCGTCGGCGGTCAGCCAGGCGGGGAACGGCATCAGCACGACCGCATCGGTATAAAGCGGCACCTTCAGCGTCCGGGCCCGGTGATGGGTGATGGCGAGATCCGGCTTCGTACCACCCAGCCGCGTCAACAGCTCAATGGCGGACTCCGTCGCCATTTCCGCGGCCAACGCAAGCGCGCCCAGGCCGTCGCCATCGCTCACCAACACCGGGCGGCCGCGGCGCAACTCATACATGGCGCGGTCAACGGCGAGCAGCGCGGGATCGGCGAGCATCTCGATTGGTGGTTGCCGGGTCATGCCTGTCCGATACTCCGGGCCGGGCGTCGCCCCATGCCGGATCGATGGTCAATCATGGGGCTATTTATAGGGCGAAATCAGTCCCGCGCGCCATCCCCGCCGCGCTTAGAGCATGATCCACCTAATTTTGAACCACCTGCTTCGCGTCATGGCGCGACGAGCCGCAAGGCGCGCCCCGCTCCTGCCCCCGACGCAAAATGCCCTCGGGGCAGGCGGATTAAAATAGGTGGATCATGCTCTTAGGTAAATTTCCAGCCCGCGCCGCAGATACTCGATCCCCCTGCCATGGCGAAGCCGGTAGCGCGCTTCGACTTCACGCGGGGTGGCGTTATCGACCACGATATCAATGACAAGCTGCAGCCAACGCGTGCCTTTCAGCCCGGCGGCGATCTCAAGTTCCAACGCGCGGGTCCAGGGCAGATAGTGCCGCTGCCACATGAACCGCTCATGTTCAGACATGCGGTCGAGAAAATCGGTTGCCAAGGCGCCGCGCGGCCGACGGCCCGTGGTGCTCACCGGCTGTGCGGTCGGGAACATGCCGCGCCCAACGGCTTCATGCACGGTGCGGATTTCTTCAACCGCATCGGCATCCGACGGCAGCAGCCGGCCGGTCGCCAGCAGCCGCGCCACCACGTCATGGCGCAGTCGAGCCACGGTCTGCCGCGTTGGGCGTATCGGGGGCTCGACGGGTGTGCGGAGTGATTTCTTAACCCGTGCGTGTCTCGCTTTAGCCATGCTCCACCTTCCTTCGGTTTCGGTAATCAGCAATTTCAGATTTCAAGCGCGGCGCGCGGCTGCTTAGAGGTCGGCGACATCGATGCGCCCCGTGCTGGCCTGGCGATACAAATCGTCCAGAGGCACATCATCAAAATCTCCATCCACGGTTTCAAAGGGTTGATCGGGATGAAGGCGCGCAAGATCATCGTGCCGGTGACGCGGCAGCAGGGGACGGGCTAGCAGATTTCGAATTTCAAACATGCGGTAATTATAGCGGTTTCTTTCCCGCATTGCAAGGGGTATTTACCGCATGCAATAAACCATAGAATGAGGCATTATTACCGTGAGTTAGCCAAGGAGACGAAGCGCATGACGGATTTCAGGGAACGGGTGATCACTCGCCTCGGAGAGATCAAAAAATCCGCGCGACGGGCTTCGCTTGATGGCGGCCTGACGCCGGACGCCATTCGCAACGTGTTGCGGGCCAAGTCGCGCAACCCCAGACGCGATACGCTGGAAGGCATCGCGCGCGGCCTTGAGTGGAGCATGGAGGAGCTGCTTGAGCTTGGCTCTTCGGGCAATGTCAGCCATGCCGAGGGACCGGTCTACGAGGTGCCGCTGATAAGCTGGGTCGCCGCCGGTGCATTGGCTGAATCAAGCGATCCCTACGTGGTAGGCGATGCCGAGGAGTACGTTCCGATCACCCACAGGCGGCGCACCCTGATCGCCCTTCGGGTGCATGGCGCAAGCATGAACCGGGTCGCGCCCGAAGGCAGCACCATCATCGTCGACTACGCCGATAAATCGCTGGTGTCCGGGCTTTACTACGTGGCCAAGCTGGGGAACGAAGCGACCTTCAAGCGGTTCCGCGCCGACCCGCCACGGCTCGAGCCGGACAGTACGGAAGCGTTCGATACCGTATTCATCAACCGCGAGACAGACGTGGTGGGCCGGGTTATTCAGGTCATTACCAAGCTCGATTAAGAAACAAATTGCGGTACTAGTACCTTTTCTTCTTGACTCGGGACGCCATCTACCGTAATATCAATACGGTATTATTCCCCTCTCTGGAGAGGTCGTCCCATGAACGACATCACCCGGCGCGATGCGCTGGAACGCCGCTATGACGGCCCAATCCCATCCCATGCCGCCATGTCGCCGGATGTCGATTGCGACCTGGAAACCCAGATCGCCAACCGAAAGCGTTGGGCATGGCGCCATATCCGCGCCGTCGGGCACGATCTTGTGCGGGCCGGGCGGGACTTCCGCGCGACCGGCAGTACGGCCGCCTTTCATCGCTGGACAGGGCTTCGGCGTGATCTGGCCCACGCGCTGCAAAGCTGGGTGGTGTTCCGCGACTGGCAGGCGGCACTGGTCGCCGAAAGAAACCGGCGCGCCGCGGCCTAAATATTTTCCGCCAGAAACCCTAGGAGCCGCGCGCGGTCCGTATCGGGACAGGCGGCGGCAAGGATCACGGCCAGATCGTCGATATCCGCGTCCCCCGGGCTGACCGAACGATGCGAGAGATAGGCCCAAAGATTGGCCGCGCTATCGCGGGCGCGCCCTTCGGCGTCGCGCGTCGCGTCGCGGGGCCGGTCGAGCAGGGAGCCAAGCAAAAACTGCTCAGCCCGTTCGCCATCGATCTCGATTGCCAGGATGCGCTTGCGGAAGCTGTCACGCAGTTCCGTAGGGAGTTCCTCAAAGCCGGTCTTGATGGCAAGCCGCGCCGCGCGCAGGCGCTGAATCACGTTAGCATTCCAGTCGCCCGACACCTCGATCAACCTGTCGAAATCCGGCGCCCCCAGCACGCCTCCGCCGTCCTGGCCGATCCACAGACAATAGAGGATCAGGTTTACATCAAGCCCGTGGCGGTCCTGTAGCGCGATACAGGCAGCCGACACGCCCTCGCCACCATAGACCTGCAAAGAATGGTTCCAAAACGGGTTGGCTTCGAAGGTGATTTTCATGTGATGATTTTTGGTCCATCAAAACAGGTTTGGCAAGCGGTCCCCAGGGGCCACAATGCAATGGAACACGCAACATAGTGGAATCAATGGGCAAAATGACAAACTCTCTTGAAGGCAAAACTGTCCTGATTACCGGCGGTGGGCGCGGGCTGGGGCGCGCCATGGCGCTTGGCATGGCGAAGGCCGGGGCGGCGGGCATCGCCATCACTGCCGCGGAAAGCGCCGACCAGCTTGACGCGGTCGCGGACGAAATCCGGGAAATCGCCGGGCCCGATGCCGCGCTGCCGCTGATCGCCGACGTAACCGACGCCGCAGCCTGCGAACGCGCGGTCGCACACACCATTGAGACGCTGGGCGGGCTCCACGTGCTGATCAATAACGCCGGGCGCGGCCAACGGTTCGTCGGCAATCAACGCATCCCGTTCTGGGAAAACGACTGGCGTGGTTGGCGCGCGATCGTTGACGCCAATGTCAACGGCCCGTTCCTGATGGCCCGCGCAGCGACGCCTCATATGATAAATCAACGATGGGGCCGGATCATAAATATCAGCAAGAACCTCGATTCCATGCATCGGGCCAAGGACACCCCGTACGGCCCGAGCAAGGCCGCGCTCGAGGCGATGACGATGGGCTGGGCCGAGGACCTCATCGACAGCGGCGTCACCGTCAACACGCTGGCGCCCGGCGGCGGCGTTTATACCGATTTCCTTCTGGCGTCGGCGCGTGAGCGCATGAGACAGCAGGAGGGTGGCTATTTAACGGCGGAGGTCATCGCGCCGGCGGCCGTCTGGCTGGCGTCGGAAGCATCGGACGGGATTACGGGATGCCGTTACATTGCTAGCAAATGGAATGCCGAGTTGGCGCCGGCACAAGCGGCGGAAGCCGCCCGTGAAGCCGCGATATTCCGCCCGCCGAACCGTCCCAGCGCACTGACCCGCACTTGGCAGGCGCCTAACGCCTGAGCCTGATCAGCCCGCCTGCTTCCTGTCGAGATAGGCTTGGCGGAAGCGCAGCCGGCAGGCGGCAAGGTCCCAGTCGCGCTTGTAAGCGGCCGGTGGTCCATCCTGAACGCGGACACACAGAAATCGCGGCGCCGGTGCTTCGGTAAGAAATTTCGCGGCACCGGCCAGTTGCGCCGGCGCATCGACCGTCAGGGTCGACGGCAGCCCCGCGCCATCGGCCATCAGCGCCAGGTCGGTCCGGCGCGAGGTATGGCCCGGCTGTCCGCCGGTTTCCCCGTGGCAACCATTATCGATGCAGATGATGGTCAGGTTGTCGGGCATCATCGAGGCGACAGTCGCCAGCGCGCCCACATTCATCAGCAATTCGCCATCGCCGGTAACCACCGCGACCTGTTCGTCGGGCGCCGACAGGGCAACACCGAGCCCAATAGATACCGCGGCGCCCATCGCCCCGCCGAGCGTCAGCACATTGTCCGTTTCCGACGTGTAGGCCGCCACGTCACGCGCCGCCCCCGCCAGACCGGTGATGATGAGATAGCGGTCCGGGTCGGGCATTAGCTGCGTGAGCAGGTCACGCCTGTCGATCGTGGAGTCCGGCATGTGTATTTCTTTCCGCCTTCAGAACGCCTTGGCGCCGAGGAATTTCTGCGACAGGATCAGCGCCACGCCTTGTCCCGCGGTAAAGGCCGCATCGAGCGCCGCGCGCGTGACCGGTTCCAGCTCTTCCGGCCGCTCGACCCGGTAAATCAATATCCCCATGGCTTCCAGCACGGGTTCCACCGCCTGGCCCATGGGATATTGCCAAGGGTTCATTTCGCCGTGATCGCCCCGCATCGAGATCATCATGAACATGGGAAAACGCCCACCCTTCACCAACCCAAGGAAGTTGGGACAGTTGCCGACGCCGGACGACTGCATGCAGACCACGGCGCGTTCCCCGACCAGGTCGGCGCCCGCGCAGATCGCAACGCCTTCCTCTTCCGTGCTCAGCAAAACCGAGCGTGTCTCGTTATGCGCATCGACCATATCGATCAAGGCGGCATTGCCGGCATCCGGCACATAGCCGAACAGCGACACGTTCGCTTCCCGAAACTGGTCGAAAAGCTGCTTGGACCAGTTTTCCCTGTCAGTCGTCATTGTCATGAATTTCCGTTTCGTGCGGCCGCCAATATCCCCGCTCCCCCATCGCCGGGTCAAGCCCGTGTTCAGGAAAACCCGTACAGGGTCGCGGGATTGTCGACCAGTATCTGCTTGCGGGTGGCGTCATCGCCGGCCCAGCCCATGAACTGATCCAGAAGGTCGCCGTCATTCGGCATGGCATAGTCCCACAGGATCGGGTGCGGCCAGTTGCTGCCCCAGATCACCCGGTCACGCCGGGCCGCGATCAGCGCCGTCGCCAGCGGGGTCATGTCGTCATAGGGCGCCCCCTGATCCGACAGTCGGTACCAGCTTGAGAGCTTGGCCCAGCAATTATCGGCATCCCGCAGCAGGGAAAGCAGCGCCTGGAAACCCGGCTGTTCGATCCCCTGCCCGCCCCGCACGCGGCCGAGATGGTCAATCACGATATCGACTGGCAATTTCCGCAGTCTGGGTTCCAGCTCGGCGATTTCATCCACCTTGTCGAGATGAATGACGATGTGCCAGCCGAATTGCTTGATCCGATCGGCCATGGTTTCAAGCTGATCTGTACCGATCGCCCCTTTCAGCATGGTCGAAAGGCGAATTCCCCTTATCCCGCCCTCAGCCATCGCTTCTAGCTCGGCATCGGCCATGTCGGGCGCGATCACGGCAACGCCGCGCAGACGATCCGGTGCAGACGCTATACCGTCCAGCGTCACCCTATTGTCGGTGCCGTGCGCGCTGCCATGAACGATGACGCCCCGGTCCATGCCGAGGATATCGAGCAGGCGGAGATAGGTTTCTATCGGAGCGTCGGGCGGCGTGTAACCACGCCCGTCGGCATAGGGAAACCTGGTCGACGGGCCGAATACGTGCGCCTGTGTATCGCAGGAATTCGGCGGCGGCATCATCTTCGGCGGATGGATGTCGTAATCCGGTCCCGGGCACGGTCGCGTCATTGTTATCCTCTCCTTCGATTGCCGTCAGGCGGCGGCCGCATGCGTGCTCGATGGGCGGTGCGCGGCGCTCAGATAGTCCTCCGACTGCATTTCCTCGAGCCGCGAAACGACCCGCCCGAACAACACCGAGCCATCACCCGCGACATAAATCTCCTCCACCGGCGCATCGGCCGAACAGACCAGCTTGACCTTCTGCTCATACAGCGTCTCGATCAGCGTGGCGAAGCGCTTGGCGGCATTGCGCTCACGCTCCGTCATTTTTGGGATTCCGGACAGGATCACCGTCTGGTAGCGGCAGGCGATGGCCCAGTAATCGGCGGGGCCGAGCGGCTGCTCGCACAGTTCGGCGAAGCTGAAACAGGCAACGCCGCGCGCTTGGCGCGAAACGTTGAGCGGCCGCCCCTGCACGATCAACTCCTCGGGTGCGCCGTCTGCCCCGTCGGCGAGCTGGCGGAATGCCTCGGCAAGCTCGGCATCGGTTTCGGGACCCAGCGGCGCGTGATAAATGCCGACCGCCTTCAGCCGGTCGCGCCGGTAATCGGTCGCCCCACCCAGCTCGACCGTGTCGAGATGTTCCTGCAACAAACCAATGAAGGGCAGGAAGCGGTCGCGCTGTAACCCGCCGGCATAGAGATCGTCGGGCGCGGTGTTGGATGTCGCCACCACGACCACGCCACAATCGAACAATGCGCTGAACAGACGGCGGACAATCATGGCATCGGCGATGGCCTCCACCTGGAATTCGTCAAAGCAGAGCAAGCGCGTCGTCTGGGCGATCTCAAGCGCCAGATGCGGCAGCGGATCGGCCAGGCCCCGCCCCGCGCTGGCCTGGCGCCATTTATGCAGCTTGGCGTGGACCTCTTGCATGAAAGGATGGACATGGACCCGGCGGCGCGCCTCAACGGGCGCCAGTTCAAAAAACAAATCCATCAGCATCGACTTGCCGCGTCCCGGCGGGCCGTGGATATAAAGACCGCGCGGCGGCGCGATCCTGTCGTCGCCGCTGCGGATCAGCTTGATCAGTTTCCACAGGCGCGACGGCGGCGGCGGCTGGTTGCCGAGCTCCATATGCAGTCCGTCGAGCCGCCGTGCCACAGCATGCTGACGCGAATCCTCGTGCAGCACGCCATCGGAGACCATCGCCTCATAGGCCGACAGAAGATCACCCGCGGTCATCACATGCCGACGCAATTAGCGCGGATCTTCCAGTATTCCCACGACCGGTCGATGGCCAGATCGATAAAAAACCGCCCCTTGCCAAGCTCGATTTCGCCTGGCGTCAGGTATTTCGGCTCACCAATCTGCATCGCCTGCATCTGGAGCTTGGCGTTAACCTCGAGATAGATGGCCAGCATCACCGATTCCTTGAGGCTGCGCCCGCCCGCGACGCAGCCGTGGCCCCGCATCAGCGCCACCAGCCCGTCACCCATCGAGCGCGCCAGATCGCGCCCCTGCTCGATATTGAGTACCAGCAGCGAGGTATCGCCGAAGCTGTCGTGGATGTCCCAGATCGGCACCTCGCCGCCCATGGTAGAGCCGACATGGACTACCGGCCGGATCGGGACCCCGGAAATACCGAACGGAATTACGGCATGCGAATGGTTATGCACCACGGCGTTGATATCCGGCCGCCG
>JAZFSB010000106.1:0-8274 GCA_036445935.1 Alphaproteobacteria bacterium
TGGTTAACAAAAACTTGTTCCCGCTTCGAATGACGGGTGTTTTTCAGGCCAATGTGCGGAGACTGGGGATTCCGTTGTGAATCTCAATATACAAAATAGGTGTGAAACACCCGGAAAACAGCCAAAACACCGGGACGTATCCGGCATGGGATGCGGCTTGTTTTCTCTTTTCGAAATTGCAAAATAAATTATTCAGCCGCGCTCTTCGACGACTCGAACCAGCTGGGAAACCGCCTGTTTGAGCATATCGAAGTTATCTTCCGTCTCCCGCAGCCTGTTTTCCAGGTCGGAAAGCTCGGGCGGCGGCGTAATCAGAGCTGTTTCTCCTGATGAATCAGTTAGTTGGCCCTGTAGCTGCTGGCGCAGCACCTGTTCGCGTTCAAGCAGCGTCAAAAGCCTGTTCTGCTGATCGTGAAGCCGTGAGTTGTCCGCCACCAATCGGTCGATCTCGGCGCGCGTGGGAAACATTGTCGGCGCATCATGTTCGCTTTGTTCGTTCCGCGCCGCCGCGCCGTCCGGAAGGAAAACAAAAATACGCCCGTCCCGGCGAAACCCCTTTATTTTCCCCCTTCTGAAGCGCATTCGAAGCGCGTCCGTTGTCAAGCCCATGCGCTGTGCCGCCGCGCCCAAGGCCATGAATGTCATGTCGTTTTCAGCCATTTTGTTCGCTCCGTTCGGTCAACTGTTCGGACAATAGCCGAAGCCAAGCCACCTTGCACGTATATAATGGTCGCTGAAAAATGTGCCGAGAACAAGGTGATCAAGAAATTTGGGTCAGACGCAGAGCATTTTCTGACCTGATGGCATCGCCCAGCGGAGGGCCCGAGCCTAATTAACCGAGGATGCGTCTCGGGACTTGCCCGTAGCTGTCACTACAATCCGGGCCCAGATCCTGCCGCCGACGCATAATGCCCGCGGCGCGGGCGGTTTGAACTCGGAGGATCATGCTCTAGATATCGAGGTCGACCGCGACGGGGGCGTGATCAGATGGTCTTTCCCATCCACGCGCGTCGCGAAACACATGTGCGTCGCGCAGCGCGCCACGAAGTCCGGGTGTAATC
Source organism: Alphaproteobacteria bacterium (assembly GCA_036445935.1). Lineage (GTDB taxonomy): Bacteria > Pseudomonadota > Alphaproteobacteria > MPNO01 > UBA2964 > JAZFSB01. Next base: position 1,062 of record JAZFSB010000106.1, read on the forward strand.
CAGACATGATCGAGCCGCCGGCCACGATCACTGCCGGGCCAGGTGCGGTTCCGGTAACTCCACCAGCTATAGAGCTGTTCCGACGGAGGGATGATTTCACGGACCGCATCGATCCAGTCATGCGCCGCCATCACGCGGGTCAGCCCCTCAACCTCAACGGGCGTGTGACTGACGATCTTGAGCAATTGTTTGTGTGACCATACGTCGTTTTCGAACGGTGCGATATTCAGGTCGCCGACCAGAATACGTTTGGCCTGACGCTTCTTCCCGAACCAGTCGGCCATTTCGTCGATGAAGGCAAGTTTGTGGGCGAACTTATCATTTTGCTCCGGATTCGGAATATCACCGCCGGCCGGAACATAGAAATTATGCAGCTCCTCGCCACCGGGCAGCTTCGCCGCGATGTGCCGACAATCCTCACGCGCGCACCAGGTCTTACTCCGAACTTCCTTGATAGGGACGTGGGACAGGATGGCCACGCCGTTATAGCTCTTCATGCCGCGGAAAATAACGTGTTGGAAGCCCAGCTCCCGTACCTTGTCGGACGGGAAGTCCTGGTCTTGGACCTTGGTTTCCTGCAGACAGACGATATCGGGCTTTAATTCCCCGACCACCCGGCCAAGGGTTTCAATTCGTAATCGTAATGAATTTATGTTCCAGGTGACGATCCGCACCGGTTTACACCACGCGCAGCCGCGCCCGACGCTGGGCGCTTTTCCGGGCGGCTTCGCCGAACCGTTCAAACAGACTGCGCGATAATTCGTGGTCCTCGACGCAATATTCGGCATGCCACTGAACACCGACGCAAAACCGGTCGGAATCATCCAGTCGGATTGCCTCGATCACGCCGTCGGACGATAGCGCCTCCACCACGACCCCCGGAGCGGGCTGATCGACGCCCTGCCCATGCAGCGAATTGGTCCAGACCTCGCCTTCACCCACCAGTTCCTCAAGCAACCCGCCTGGGGCCAACGACAGGGCGTGGCGCAGTGCAAAGCGTTCCTCGCGCGTGTCGACATCACGCCGCATCCGATGGTCATTTTTCCCGGGCAGCAGATGAATGCGGTAATGAAGCGAACCGCCCAGCGCGACGTTGATTTCCTGAATACCCCGGCAGATGCCGAATACCGGCACACCTTGATCGACGCAGGCGCGGATCAGAGGCAGCACCGTGGCATCGCGCTGAGGGTCGATGAATTCATCGTCCGGAAAAGGCGGCCCGTCATAATGGTGGGGTTCGACATTGGCCCGCCCCCCGGTCAGCAACAGCCCGTCGAGAGTCGAAACCAGTGAGCCAAAATCCGTATCGCCGCCAAGCGCCGGGATCAATACCGGCACGCCCCCGGCGGCCATCTGGGTACACCTGATATATTGCTCCCCGGCGATATGCTGTCGGGTGCCGTGTTCGGGATGGATGTTGATGCTGACCGGTATGCCAACAACGGGTTTGGGGGGGTGATCAGACATTTCCGTTCGCTATCACGAAGCCGGCGGCACCGCAACCGCCAGCCGTCAACCATCTCACTGCGGTGGATCCTGCAGTTCCAATGCCCAGTCTGGTGGGCTGTATATAAATACGTTCTTGTCGATCGGTCGGTTGAATGCGGGTTCGATCAGCGTAATCCTGGTTTGAACGCCCTGCGGATCGATCACCACCCAGCCGCGCAGCGCCAACCCTGACTTGTCCAGCATGATACGCAGGGTGCCGGCGTCTGGTTCCTCGGTGCGCACGACATCCAAAATGACCTGCTTGGCGCTGCGTTCAATGCCCATCACCGTCAAATCGTCGCTCAGCGACAGCCGATCGCGTACCAGAAATGAAGCCGGGGTCACATCGATCGGCACCTGGTTCGATTCCTCCAACTGGTAATCCAGGTAAATCAACCAGGATGAGTCGCCATAGACCTGCAGTGGCGTCGGCGGTGCATAATCGATTCGCAAATTACCGGGCCGGGAGACATAGATCGTGCCCTGCGCGAATCCGCCAATGCTGGACCACTGGATGAAGCGCGATTCGATTATCCGGATGCTGTTGAGCGCGGCTTCGGCGCGCGCCACTGTCTGCTGATCGGCCACGGACAGCGGCGACGCGGCCTGCGCCGGGACCATAAAGGTTCCCAGCGCCAGCCCCAAAAGCGCGCCCGTCAAGTAACCTCGAATGTTCCCGGCCATCGCAAACAGGTGGGCCGACCGGCCCCGCCAATCAAGAGGTTGGGTCATCGATATCGCGCGCCAGCACCTCGCGCTTGCCAACATGGTTAGCGCGGCTGATTACCCCTTCCGCTTCCATCCGTTCAATAATGCGCGCGGCGCGGTTATAGCCAATCTGCAGGTGCCGCTGCACGAAACTGGTCGATGCCTTGCGTTCGCGGCATATCAGAGCAATTGCCTGGTCGTAGAGCGCATCCTCGCCGCCACTGCCCTGCGCGGCTCCGGGGTCACCGGGAAAGGCCGGGCTGGAATCTTCCTCCGTTACCTCTTCTATATATTCGGGTTCGTTCCGGTCCTTCAGGAAGTTCACCACGCGTTCAACTTCCTCATCGGTTACCAGCGGCCCGTGAACGCGCGAAATCCGCCCACCACTGGCCATATAGAGCATGTCGCCCTGACCGAGAAGCTGCTCCGCTCCGCCCTCGCCCAAAATCGTCCGGCTGTCGATCTTGGACGTCACCTGGAAGCTGACCCGCGTCGGGAAGTTCGCCTTGATGGTGCCGGTGATGACGTCGACCGACGGGCGCTGGGTCGCCATGATCAGGTGAATGCCGGCGGCGCGCGCCATTTGAGCGATGCGCTGCACCGATGCCTCGACCTCCTTGCCCGCCACCAGCATCAGGTCTGCCATTTCGTCGACCACCACCACGATATAGGGAAGCGACGTCATATCCAGCATCTGCTCTTCGTAAACAGGCTCGCCGGTATCGGGCTCGAAGCCAGTCTGAACCGTCCGGGTCAGGGTTTCGCCTGCCTTGCGCGCCTGTTCCAGCCGGGTGTTGTAGCCGGCGATGTTGCGTACGCCGAGATTAGACATCGCCCGATAGCGGCCTTCCATCTCGCGCACCGTCCAGCGCAGGGCGACCACCGCCTTCTTGGGGTCGGTGACTACCGGACACAACAGGTGCGGAATGCCGTCATAGACCGATAATTCCAGCATTTTCGGATCAATCATCACCATTCGGCACTGTTCGGGCGGCAACCGATAGAGCAACGACAGGATCATGGTGTTGATGGCGACCGACTTGCCCGACCCGGTGGTGCCCGCGATCAAAAGATGCGGCATGCGCGACAGGTCGGCGATCACAGGTGTGCCGCCAATATCCTTGCCCAGCGCCAGGGCCAGCTTGGCCGACGACCCCTCGTAAATGTCGGTCCCCAGAATTTCACGCAAACTGACGATTTCGCGGTCCATATTCGGAAGTTCGATGCCGATGACGTTGCGCCCCGGGATCACCGAAACGCGCACCGACACGGCGCTCATCGACCGCGCGATGTCGTCGGCAAGCCCAATCACACGAGACGATTTGATGCCGGGCGCCGGTTCGAATTCATAGAGCGTGACCACCGGACCCGGCCGTACCTTGACCACCTCGCCCTGAACGCCGAAATCTTCCAGCACGGATTCCAGCAAGCGCGCGTTTTCGCTCAGCGAATCCTGATCGCGAGCGGCCCCACCGTTGATTTCAAGAACATCCAGCAGATCAAGCAGCGGCAATTGATGTTCATCCGTTGGCCCCAGATCCAACGATGGTTGGCGCGCTGCTTCGGCGCGCCGTCCGGGGGCGTCGCGGCGTCGCTTGGGGGCGACGATATCGGTTTTGCCGACGCGCGGCGTCGGGTCCCGCGTGCGGTCGCGCCGGCGCGCCGGCGCCTCCAGCCGGGGAATTCTGTCGGGATCGTTGGCGATTGTGGGTTCGACGCGACGCCACAGGCTGGGTTCCATCCGTAGGGCGACATCGGCTCCGCGCCGCGCGGTATCGAGTGTCCAGGTTCCGGCGCGCAGTCCGGCCCGCCCGCCGGCTGCCCCCGCTTTTGCCGCGCGTTGGCCAATCCATAGCGCGCCCCCGCCAGCGCGTCGCCAATCACTGAGCGAAAAACCGAACACGCCAATCAGCGCCGCCACGCCCATTATCGCGGCGGCGGCAGCAATGGTGTTGGCGTCGACCGGCTGGCCGGCGAGTTCGGCCGCGATACCGGTTAGCCAGCCCAGCGCCAGATCACCGGTAATGCCGCCGACGCCCGATTCCAGCGGCCAGCTTGGCCCGGCATTCGTTCCAGCGCCGGCGATGGCGCCGAGATATAACGTCACCGGAAGCAGCGTAAGCCGCAGCCAGAGCCGCCCCAGCCCGCGCTGGGTACCGAGCCGCCATCCCCAGGCTATCAGCGCGGCCGCGATGATCCAGGCGGCGCGCCCGATCGACTGCAACAGAAAATCAGCAATTCCCGCGCCTGGCGCACCCAGCCAATTATTGACCCGATAGCCGGTTGCCGCGTTAAGTGATGGGTCCGTGGTATCGAAGCTGGCCAGCGCCAGCACCAGCGCCGCGCCGGTGAGCGCCAGCGTCAGACCACCGATTTCCGACAGCCTGCGATGCAGGAAGGCCGCCGCGCCATGCGGCAGAATCGTGGTCCGGGTCAGGTTTCGCGAGCGGATTGCCATGATCAACGATCCTTGGTCTTAGCCTATTGCAGCGTGTTGGCGAGGCGGTGAAGCGCCTCTCCGGTGGTTTCGATGTCGTGCACCAGCGCGCAGCGGATATAGCCCGCGCCCGGGTTGTTTCCGTCGGGGTCCGGGCGCGCCAGGTAGGTGCCGGGGATGACGCGCAATCCCGCCTCGCGCCAGAGTTTCAGCGCCGCTTCCTCACCATCGCCGACGTCAAGCCACAGGTAAAAGCCGCCTTCCGGCCGTTGATAGCCGAACCGGTTGCCAAGAATCTTGTCGGCGAGGTCGAACTTTGCGCGGTACAGCGCGCGGTTGGCCTTGACGTGCTCTTCGTCCTGCCACAAGGCGGTCGAGGCGGCGAGGAGAGGTAGCGGCGGCGGGGCGCCGCCATAGTCGCGGACCCGCTTGAAAGCCGCGATCAACGCCCGGTCGCCGGCGATGAAACCGGACCGCAGACCGGGCGCGCTCGATCGTTTCGATAACGAATTGAAAATCAGAACATTGTCGAGACTGCCGCCCAGCGCCGCACATGCCGCTAAACCACCCGGTGGCGGTTCGCGGTCATAGATTTCGCTGTAGCATTCGTCGAACAGCACGACAAAGCCGTGTTCGCGCGCACACTCGACCAGCCTAACCTGAGCCTCGAGCGAGGCCACGGTGCCCTGCGGGTTGGCCGGCGAGCAGAAATAGCCCATCGCCGTGCGGCCCAGCAAATCGGGGTCCAGCGCGGTGAAATCCGGCAGGAACCCGGTCTCGGCGGTTGCCGGAACGCAGATCGCCTCGGCCCCGGCCAGCACCGCCGCGCCCAGATAGACCTGATAGAGCGGGTTGGGCATCAGCACCGCCGGCTGGCGGCCGCCAATCGCCTCGGGCACCACGGTTAGCGCGATCAGGAACAACGCCTCTCGGGTGCCGGAAACCGGGATGATCTGGCTGTCCGGGTCGATCATGTCGTCTTTCAGCCCATATCGCCGGCCCAGCCAGTCGCCGACCGCGGTGCGGAATTCCGGCGCGCCCCAAATCGGTGGGTAGCGGTTCCAGAGATCGGCGTTTTCCGCCACCACGCGGCGCACGATGTCGGGCGTTGGGTGTTGTGGCTCGCCCACCGCCAACGACAGCGCTGGCTTGGCCTCGTCTGGCGTATGCGCGTCCAGCAGGGCGCGCAGGCGGTCGAAAGGGTAATCCCCGATCCGGTCCAACCGATCGTTGATCATAGACGGCATTCTTCAAGTGTTGCGACGCTAACCAGCCGCAACATACCACAATAATTGAGAATCTTAAGGTTAAAGACGGTGTGGTGTGTGCGCGCGGGCAAAAAAAGGCCAGGTACGCGCCTTTTGCGCCCCTGGCCAGGGCATCAGCAGCCGATGAGGAAGGCCGCTTCAGGGAGTATGGGTTGAACCCGTCGCCGGGGTTTGCGCCGCGCCGGCCGCGTACCGGCGGTAAAAGACGGGATATTGGTAGCCGGACGGGCTGTCGTCGCATCCGGTTCCGCCCGGTCCGCTCTGCCACGTCCTGGCCTTGAGCGCGCGGGCGATGTCGGTGCGTTCGAGATAGTGGGTCATGGGTTTGCCTCCTATCCGGTGGGCTGGTTGGCATTGCGCCGCGCCGCCGGCTAAGGGTGCCGCGCCAAGCAAGCCGTCCTCAGGGCACGGTTTCGCCGTGCAGGCCAATGTCGAGCCCGTCGCGCTCGACCTCTTCTTCCACTCGGAGCCCGATGATCATGTCGATCACCTTCAGCAGGATGAAGGAGACCACCGCGCAATAGATGATGGTCGCCCCGATGCCCCAGATCTGGGTCAGAACCTGGCCGGCATTGCCTTCAAGCAACCCGGAGGTGCCGCCGATCGCCTTGCTGGCGAACACGCCGGTCAGCAGCGCACCAACGATGCCGCCGATGCCGTGAATGCCGAACACGTCGAGCGAGTCGTCATAGCCGCAGGTCCTCTTGAGCCAGGTCGCGCCCCAGAAGCACGCAACACCGGCGATGGCGCCGATGGCCAGCGCGCCGCCCGGGGTGACGAAGCCCGCCGCCGGCGTAATCGCCACCAGCCCGGCGACCGCGCCGGAGATGATGCCGAGCACGCTGGGCTTGCCGCGCAGCATCCATTCGACGAACATCCAGGCCAGCGCCGCGGTCGCGGTCGCGATCTGGGTAACCGCCATCGCCATCGCGGCGCCGCCATTGGCGGCCAGCGCCGAACCCGCGTTGAAGCCGAACCAGCCGACCCACAGCATCGAGGCGCCGATTACCGACATCACCAGGTTGTGCGGCGCCAGGCTCTCGGTGCCAAGCCCGGCGCGCTTGCCGAGCACGATGGCCGCGACCAGTCCGGCGACGCCGGCATTGATGTGCACCACGGTGCCGCCGGCGAAGTCGAGCACGCCGGCATCGCCCAGGAAGCCGCCGCCCCAGACCCAATGGGTGATCGGGGCGTACACCGCGAGCAGCCACAGGCCGGAGAACCACAGCAGGGCCGAGAACTTCATGCGGTCCGCGAAGGCGCCGACGATGAGCGCCGGGGTGATGATCGCGAAGGTCATCTGGAACACCAT
>JAZFSB010000107.1:0-5050 GCA_036445935.1 Alphaproteobacteria bacterium
CATCGGCCCACAGCAAAAGCGCATTGAGGTGCAGATCCGAAGCCGCGCGATGCATGAGGTCGCCGAGTTCGGCGTCGCCGCCCATTGGGAGTACAAGCAGGGCGCGGAAGGGCCGGAAGCTCCCGAGGGCGAGGCTTATCGTTGGGTACGAGAGCTGCTTGATATCCTGGAGCATGCCACCGGGACAGACGAATTTCTCGAACACACAAGGATGGATCTGTTTCCCGACCAGGTGTTCTGCTTTACGCCGAAGGGTGAGCTGATCGCCCTGCCGCGTGGCGCGACGCCGGTTGATTTCGCCTATGAGGTCCATTCCGAGGTCGGTGATGCCTGTGTCGGCGCGCGCATCAATGGCCGGTTGGTGCCGCTGCGCACCGAACTGCGCAACGGCGATCAGGTGGAAATCGTCACCTCGGGCCCCGGCGCGCCGTCACCCGATTGGGAAAACTATGTCGTTACCGGCAAGGCGCGGTCGCGTATCCGACGCTTCGTACGCTCAAAACAGCGCGCCGAATATTTCCGCCTGGGCCAGGCCATTATCGACAAGGCGTTTGGCGAGGAAGGGTTCGAGGCGACCGGCGCCGTGCTGGAAACCGTGCTCGGCGGGTTCAATCTGCGCCAGGTCGAAGATCTTTACGTCGCGGTCGGCGAGGGCCACCTGACGGGCGATCAGATCGTCGACGCGGTGTTCGAAGGCGCCGAAGGCATGGCCAATCGTCGCCGCAAGCGCAAACGGCGTTCCAAAAAGAAGAATGGCAAGGGCGCGGCCGACAGCCCGATCCCGATCCGCGGGCTGATCCCGGGGATGGCGGTGCATTTTGCCAGCTGCTGCCACCCTTTGCCCGGCGACCGCATTATCGGCATTACCACGCCCGGCAAGGGCGCGGCCATTCACACCGTTGATTGCGAGACGCTGGAAAGCTATCAGGAAATGCCGGAACGCTGGCTCGACGTCGCCTGGGACATCGACAGCGCGGAACAGCGGGTCAATGTCGGACGCCTATCGCTGGTGGTGGCGAACCGGCTGGGCAGCCTGGCGACGCTGACTTCGGTGGTTGCCAAGAACCTGGGGAATATCAACAATCTCAAGATCACCGACCGCTCGGCCGATTTTTTCGATTTGTCGCTGGACATCGAGGTCAAGGACACCGAGCATCTTAACGAGATCATGGCCGCGCTCAGGAGCATTCCGGCGGTGAATTCGGTCAACCGAGACATTCGCTAATGTTCCGATTCAGCAGGGAGAAACTATAGAATGGGCGCTATAGACGCTGACGCGCACGTTCTCGAAACACCGGCTACCTGGGAGTACATGCAGGGCGACGACCGCCGCTACCTGCCGATGATTGTTTCCCAAACCTACGGCAACGAGATCGCTGCCAATGACGGCAAAAACATCCAACAGAATTACTGGCTGGTCGGCAATAGGCCGATGGGCAAGGACCGCAATGTCGGCACCGAAATGTCGCGCGCCATCCGCGAGATGGAGGATATTCCTGGCCGTCTCGCCCATATGGACGAGCTTGGAGTCGACATACAGGTGCTATACCCGACGCTCTGGCTGCGCCCGGTTACCGCCGATATCAACGCCGAATACGCCTTGGTGAAGAGCTATAACCGCTGGCTTGCCGATCTCTGCAAGAACAGCGGCGGGCGGCTGCGCTGGATCGCCATTCCGCCGCTGCTCTCGCCCGACAAGGTCCGGGCCGAAATGGAGTTCGCCAAGGAGAACGGCGCCTGTGGTATTTTCCTGCGTGGGCTGGAATGCGACCGCGCGGTGGGCGATCCAATGTTCGACCCGCTTTATGTGCTGGCCGGCGAACTCGACTTGCCGATCTGCATGCATTCCGGCAATGGCAGTGTCAGCCACCATGATTTCTTCGAGACCGACACGACCTTCACCAAGTTCAAGCTGGCCGTGGTCGGCGCCTTCCACACGCTGATCGAAAAGAAGCTGCCACAGCGCTTCCCCGACGTGCGCTGGGGTTTCGTCGAGGTCAGCGCGCAATGGATTCCCTACGTATTGTGCGATCTTGAGGACCGGTTCCGCCGCAACGGTTGGGACTGGTACAAAAACCCGCTCAAGGAAAACAACATGTATGTCGCGTGTGAAAACACCGACGACCTGCCCTATGTGCTGAAACATACAGGTGAGGACAATCTGGTGATCGGCACCGATTATGGCCATCATGATCCGACCGCCGAGGTGATGGCGGTGCATCTGCTGCGCCAGGACAACCGGCTCGGGCCGGGGGTGGCGGAAAAGATTTTGGAAGCCAACGCCCGTGCGTTGTACGGGCTGAATTAAGTCGAGATCATGTTTCAGTTAACCGCACCAGCCCGCTCCCCCACCCGCCCACCCACGAGGATACTGGCGTTGGGTGGCCGGGTGGGGGAGCGGGCTGGTGCGATTCCGCGTAAGCGGAAATTGGTCTAGGACATCCGATGGCGGCCCCGTATCTCAGGCTCGGCGTCAATATCGAACACGTGGCGACCATCCGCAACGCGCGCGGCGGGCCGCATCCCGACCCGGTGCGCGCGGCGCGCATGGCCGAAGCCGCCGGCGCCGACGGCATTACCGCCCATCTGCGCGAGGACCGGCGTCATATAGGTGATCAGGATATCGAGCGGCTGATGGGCGCCATTGGCCTGCCGCTCAACCTTGAAATGGCGGCGACCGAGGAAATGCTGGGTATCGCGCTCGACCACATGCCGCACGCGGCCTGCATCGTACCGGAAAAGCGCGAAGAGCGGACCACCGAGGGCGGGCTTGATGTGATCGCGGGGCGCGGTCATCTCGCGCCCTTCATCGAGCGGCTGAGCGGGGCCGGGATCCGGGTCTCGCTGTTCATCGAGCCCGAGCCCGGACAGCTCGATTGCGCGCGCGCGCTGGGCGCGCCGGTCGTCGAGCTGCATACCGGCGCCTGGTGCCATGCCACGACCGGGGCCGCGCGGGAAGCCGAACTTGGCCGCATTCTCCGGGCGGCGGGCCACGCCGCCGCCATTGGGCTGGAATGCCATGCCGGGCATGGGCTCGGCTTTGATACGGTTGCCCCGATCGCCGCGATCCCTGAGATCGTCGAGCTCAATATCGGCCATTTCCTGATCGGCGAGGCGATTTTCGGCGGGCTCGACAGTTCCATCAAGCGGATGCGGGCCTTGATGGATACGGCCCGCGCCGAGGCGCTCGACGAGCGCGGCGCGTGACCGCGCCATGATCATCGGCATCGGCAACGACCTGATCGATATCGGCCGGATAGAGCGCACGCTGGACCGATTTGGTGACCGATTTCTGGACCGTGTGTTCACCGAAATCGAGCGCGAAAAGTCTGACGGCCGTGCCAACCGCGCGGCCAGCTACGCCAAGCGCTACGCCGCAAAGGAAGCCTGTTCCAAGGCGCTCGGCACCGGCTTTCGGAAAGGCGTCTACTGGCGCGATATGGGGGTGGTCAACCTTCGCGGCGGCAAGCCTACAATCGAACTGACCGGCGGCGCGGCGGCGCGCCTGGCCGAAATCGTGCCGGCCGGTATGGAACCCCGTATCGACATCACGTTGACCGACGAGCCACCGATGGCCGAAGCCATGGTCATCATCTGGGCCGTGCCCGGCGATTCCAGGCAATAGCCCGCGATGGGACCGTTGGAACATCTGGCGATTATCTGGTGCGGCGTCTTCGTCGCCATCCTGGCCGCGCGAAAGACCAAGCTGACCCCGGTGCTCTATTACCTGGCGATCGGCTCGGTGCTGGTGAATACCGGGGTTCTGCCCGAGCAGAGTTCGCCCTTCATTCGCGGCTTTGCCGAGGTCGGCATCGTGCTGATCATGTTCGCGCTGGGCTTTGAGGAAAGCACCAAGAATTTCCTGAAAGGCATCAAGCGGAGCTGGGGGATCGCGTTTTTCGGGGGCGTGGCGCCGTTCTTCACGACCTACGCGGTGGCCGATTATTTCTGGCAGGACATCGGCATCTCGTTGATGTGCGGCTTGGCGATGACGTCCACCGCCGTGTCATTGACCATGGTGTCGCTCAAGGCCGAGGGGCTGCATACCTCGCCGGTGGCGACCGGCATTATGACGTCGGCCGTGCTTGAAGATACCGCTTCGCTGGCGCTGGTCGCGGTGCTGATTCCCGTGGCGAGCGGTGGCGCCAGCCTGACGGCGGCCGATATCGGCTGGGTGCTGGGCAAGGCGATACTTTTCTTCGGCTTCGTGACGCTGCTTGGCGCCTGGATCTTTCCGCATGACAAGGGCGGCCTTCTGGCGCGCATCCCGTTCAGCGGGCGCTTCGGGATCAAGCATGTGCTGGCCTTTGCCGAGGGCGAGCAGGCCACCCTGACCTTGCTGACGATTGCCGCCCTGGTCGGCATTCTGGCGCATGTCTTCGGGTTCCATCCGGCGGTCGGCGCCTATATGGCCGGTCTGATCATCAAGGAGGAATATTTCCATTTCCTGCGCCATCCCAAGGTCAATTATTACGAGAACACCAAGAAGATCATCGACAATGTCGCGTTTTCCTGGTTCGGACCGGTGTTCTTCGTCGAGCTTGGCACCAAGATCGTGTTCGACTGGGATATCTTCGTTTCCGTCATACCGCAGACCGCGATCCTCACCATTGGGCTGCTGATCGTCCAGATCGCCTCGTCGGGGCTCGCCGCGCGCTATACCGGGCATTTCGACTGGCACGAAAGCCTGATGATCGGCTTCGGCATGCTGGGCCGGGCGGAGCTGGCCTTCGTGGTCATGGACATCGCGTATGTCCAAAACGACATCCTCAACGACGAAGCGTTCTACACGCTGATGTTCACCGCCTTCTGGTTGAATGTCGCTCTGCCGCTCGCCATCGCATGGTGGAAACCCTATTACGTCAACCGAAATTCCTCTCTTCAATCGTCATCCGACGGAAAAAAGTAGCTACAAACAAGGTAATGGCCTTGAACGTTGGGGTGCCATCCGTATAATCCCGACGAAAACAGTTGGCTATTCCCCAAAAATTTTGTGGATTATCCGTTTTGATCACCGGAACATCCTGATGTTCGGGCGACCTAAGTGTCG
>JAZFSB010000108.1:0-2834 GCA_036445935.1 Alphaproteobacteria bacterium
GGCTCGACCCGGCGGAGATCCGCCGCCGCAACCTGATCCCGCCTGAATCCATGCCCTACGACGTCGGGCTGATCTTTCGCGACGGCAAGCCGGTCACCTATGACAGCGGCGATTATCCGCGCTGCCAGGCCGAGGCGATCGCGCGCGCCGGCTGGGACGACTTCGCCGCCCGCCAGCAAGCCGCCCTGGCCGAGGGACGTCATATCGGCATCGGCATCGCCAATTATGTCGAGGGCACCGGGCTCGGCCCGTTCGAGGGCGCGACCGTGCGTATCGCGACATCGGGGAAAATATTCCTGAGTTCCGGCGCCGCCCCGCAAGGCCAGGGCCACCATACCACCATGGCGCAGCTCTGCGCCGAGAAATTTGGCGTCGACATTGCCGATATAGAAGTCTCACTTGCCGACACCACCAAGATCGCGCACGGCGTCGGCACCTTCGCCAGCCGCATCGCCTGCAACGCCGGCCCGTCGGTGCATCTGGCCGCGATCGACGTGCGCGAAAAGGTCATCAAGATCGCGTCCCACATGCTGGAAGCCGCCGAAGAGGATATCGAGCTGGAAGACGGCCGCGCCTTTGTACGCGGCGTGCCGGACATGGCGCTTACTCTTGGACAGATTGCGCACGCGGTGGCGGGGACGCCCGGCTATGCGCTGCCGCCGGGGCTCGATCCGGGGCTGGAAGCGACGCATTATTTCTCGCCCGCCCAGTCGGCCTATTGCAACGGCACCCATATCGCCGAGGTCGAGGTCGATATCGAAACCGGCCATGTCGAAATCCTTCGCTATGTCATCGCCCATGACGCGGGCCGGCTGATCAACCCGATGATCGTCGACGGCCAGGTGCAGGGCGGGTTCGCGCACGGCGTCGGCAACGCCTTGTTCGAGGAGCTGCATTTCGGCGAGGACGCGATGCCGCTGACCACCACCTTCGCCGAATATCTGATGCCGGTCGCGGCCGACGTGCCGGACGCCGAGTGCATCCATATAGAGTCCCCGTCGCCGCTCAATCCGCTGGGCGTCAAGGGCGCGGGCGAAGGCGGCACCATCCCGGCGGCGGCCTGCATCATCGCCGCGGTCGAAAACGCGCTCACCCCCTTCGGGGCCGTGATCGACGACGCGCCGGTGACACCGGCGCGGATCGTCGAGCTGGTCGCGCGCCATGACGGATAAGGCCGCCCTGCCGCTTGCCGGCATCAGGCTGCTGGACCTTACCCAGTTTTTGGCGGGTCCCTTCAGCACCCAGATCTTCGGCGATCTCGGCGCCCAGGTGATCAAGCTTGAAGCGCCCAACGGCGACTGGTCGCGCATCCTGCCGCCGCATTTCGTCGCCGGCGAAAGTTGCTACTACCTGTCGATCAACCGCAACAAGCAGGGCGTCGTGATCGACATGAAGACGCCGGAAGGGCTCGCGCTGGTCAAGCGGCTGGCCGGAACCTGCGACATTGTGATGGAGAATTTCCGCCCCGGCGTGCTGGAGCGGCTGGGGCTCGGCTACGAGGCGCTGGCCGACGACAATCCCGGCCTGATCTGGGCCTCGATCAGCGGTTTCGGCCAGGACGGGCCGTACCGCGACCGGCCGGCCTACGACATGATCGTCCAAGCCATGTCGGGCGGCATGAGCCTGACCGGCGAGCGCGGCGGCGCGCCGGTGCGGGCTGGGCTCCCCATAGGCGATCTGTGCGCCGGCATGTATGCCGCGATCGGCACGCTGGCGGCGCTGGAAGAACGCAGGCGCACCGGCAAGGGACGCCGCATCGATGTCTCGATGCTCGATGCCCAGGTGGCGATGGCGACCTATCAGGCGGCCTATTACCTGCATTCCGGCGAGGTGCCGGGACCGCAGGGAAGCAGCCACGCATCGATCCCGACCTACCGCGCGTTCGACGCGGCGAACGGCACGCGGATCGCGATTTGCGCCAATACCGAACGCATGTGGCAGGGGCTGTGCGGCGTGCTGGGGTTGGAGGCGCTCACCGAAGATGCACGCTTTCTGACCAACGACGACCGGTTCAAGAACCGCGACGCGCTGGGGCCATTGCTGGATAAGGCGTTTCTCGCGCGCGACGCCAAGGCATGGGTGGCGCCGCTGCTTGAGGCCGGCGTGCCGGTCGGCGAGATCAACGATCTGGGCCAGGCGCTGTCCGACCCCCAGGTGCAACACCGCAACATGGTGCTGGATCTGGAAAACGCGGCCGGCGACCGAACAAGCGTGGTCGGCAACCCGATCAAGTTCACCGGCACGGAAGAGCCGCCCTACCTCTACCCGCCGGCGCTCGGCGAGCACAGCCGCGACGTGCTGTGCGGTGTATTGGGACTCGGCGCGGACGAATACGACGCGCTGCACAAAAAGGGCGTTGTGCGCGAACCGGAAGACGCATGAATAAACTGCTCACGCGGAGTCGCTGAGCAACCGGCAATATCAAGCAACATCATAGACCGGTTACCTGGGTAACGGCGTTCCGCCCATGTGCCGCTTTACCGCGGCTTTGCCTACCTCGGCCTTTCCGATCCAGCCGGAACCAGCCCCCGGGGACAGGGCTGGGCCCATTATGGTGTTTATACCGATTATTTCCCATATAAAATCATAAATACGGGTTTTATACCTTGTAATAATCACCCCGCCTTCCCATTTGCGCGCCCTGTCGATCAATCAACAGGAGACACGAATTCATGGGATCCATATTTCAAGCCCCAACACCACCGATGACGGCCGCGCAAAGACGCGAGATGGAAGAGAACATGCCGATGGAGTTTCGCCTAGCCCGCCGCCACCACCGTCCGAGGAACCGGTGAAGCCCGCCCCCAAGCCCGAACAGCCCGAGCCGGAGGAAC
>JAZFSB010000109.1:0-10324 GCA_036445935.1 Alphaproteobacteria bacterium
CGCGTGGCCGTTGATGTTCAGGGTAATGTCGTGTTGATCGCTCATGCGAAGGCGTGCTCCAAGGCGCGGCGGGTCAGGGTCCGAACCAGGTCGCGTCGGTAATCCGCGCTGGTGTTGATGTCTTCCATCGGATCGACGGCGTCGGCCGCGGCGTCGGCCGCCGCGCGGAAGGCGTCATCGCCCGGCGATTTGCCGTTAAGCGCCGCCTCGGCGGCTTCCATGCGTCGCGACAGGTCCTCGGCGCCGCCAACGCCGATATGCGCGTCCACTATGACACCGCCGTCCAGGCGGGCTGTCGCCAGCACCATGCCAATGGCGAAATCGCCGGCCCGGCGGCTGAATTCCTGGAAGCCGAATTTGGTATCGGGGCTGAGTAGCGGCAATCGCGCCTGGGCCAGCAGCTCGTCGGGCTCCAGGGCCGTCGTCATCACCCCTTCGAAGAAATCCGCCGCCGGGATGACGCGTTCGCCGCGCGCACTCCGGGCGACCAGCTCTGCATCCAGCGTGGCCGCCACCAGGCACCATTCGGATGACGGGTCGGCATGGGCCAGGCTGCCGCAGAACGTACCCCGCATGCGGATCGGGTAATGCGCGATATGGCGCACCACGTCCGACAGCAGCGCGCCAAGCGGCCCATCCACCACCGGGCGGTGGAAGGCGGCATGACGCACGCAGGCGCCGATCGACAGCACGCCGCCGTCGGCTTCCAGCCGCGCCAGATCGGCGATGCCGTTGATGTCAACCAGATGTCCGGGCCGCGCCAGCCTGAACGCCATGGTCGGCACCAGACTCTGCCCACCAGCCAGAATACGGCCGTCTTCGGGGGCGTGCTCGGCCAGCAGGGCAACGGCTTCGTCTATCGTTCCGGGTGTGTGATAGGTGAAAGCGACGGGCTTCATGGGCGGGACCTCAGGTGGAAACAGAGCGCCATCATGTCGTGGCTTGCGAGTGGTGTAAATCACCGGGAACCCGCCAACTGTACCAGAAATGGGACCAATACAGATTTTTGTATAAATGCCGCAAATCCTGACCTTCGTAAAGGGGCGGAGTCCATGGAAATGGCCAATACGCGGCAATTGTACAAAAAACCGGAAAAATATTGATTTTCGTACATCGCGTGGACCTGATAGGGTCGCGAACACCGCGCGGCAGCGCGAAAACATCCTGGAAAGCGAGCGCATGAGCGGTTGGAAGGTATTCGGAACCCGCGCAAAACGGTTGGAAGACCCGGAATTGCTGCGTGGTGAGGGCGGGTTTATCGACGATCTGACGCTGCCCGACATGTTGCATGCCGCAGTCGTGCGCAGCCCGTTCGCCCATGCCGCGATCCTGGCCATCGACACTAGCGCCGCGCGCGCCGCCGACGGGGTCCGTGCCGTCATCACCATGGACGATCTGCGCCCCCATCTGGTCAATGAGCGGCTGGTGGTCGGCATGCCGAGCCCCAGCTACAAGCAGAACCGCGACCGCCCGGCCCTGGCCTTCGCCGAGACGCTCTATGTCGGCGAGCCGGTGGCGCTGGTGATCGCGGACTCGCGCTACCTGGCGGAAGACGCCGTCGCCCTGGTCGACGTCGAATACGATCCGCTGCCGGTCGCCGCCGACTGCCGGGCAGCCCTTGAGCCGGGCGCCATGCCGGCCCACCGGGACGCGGATGACAACCTGATCGCCGAATTCGACATGGGCTACGGCGACACCGAGGCGGCCTTCGCCAGCGCCGCCCACGTGTTCGGCGAAAAGCTCTGGGTCCATCGCGGCGGCAGCCATTCGATCGAATGCCGTGGCTGCCTCGCGCGCTACGATTCCTATGACGATCACCTGACGCTCTGGACCTCGACCCAGATGCCGCATTCGCTGATGCGGGTGTTCATCGACATGACCGGGCTGGACGAAAACCGCATCCGCGTGGTCACGCCCGATATCGGCGGCGGATTCGGCCCCAAGCTGGTGGTCTATCAGGAGGATATCGTGGTGGCGCTGGCGGCCAGGATCCTGGGCCGGCCGGTGAAATGGATCGAGGACCGGCGCGAGCATTTCATCGCCTCCACCCAGGAGCGCGACCAGTACTGGGACGCCGAGATCGCGCTCGATGCCGACGGCAAGGTGCTGGGCGTGCGCGGCGGGGTGATCCACGACCACGGCGCGTTCACCGCGCGTGGCGTCAACCTACCTTATAACGCAGCCGAAACGATCCCGCTACCCTACGAGATTCCGAACTTCCGCATGAATGTGCGCTTGGCGCTGACCAACAAGGTGCCGGTAACGCCGGTGCGCGGCGCCGGTCATCCGCAGGGCGTGTTCGTGATGGAACGGCTGCTCGACCGGGCGGCGCGCGAGATTGGCATCGACCGCGCCGAGATCAGGCGCCGCAATTTAATCCCGGGCGATAAAATGCCCTATGAAAAGCAACTCAAGACGCGCGGCGGCATGCCGGTGCTGCTCGATTCGGGCGACTATCCGAAATGCATGAACGACGCGCTGGGCCGCGCCGGCTGGGACGGTTTCCCGGCCCGAAAGGCCGCGGCCCGCGCCGAAGGCCGCCATATCGGCATCGGCGTCGCCAACTACGTCAAGGGTACCGGGCGCGGCCCGTTTGAATCGGTCACGGTGCGCATCGGCACCAGCGGCAAGATTCACGTCTATACCGGCGGCACCGCGATCGGCCAGGGCACGCGCACCATGATGGCGCAGATCGTCGGCGAGCAGCTCGGCGGCGACATGTCTTCCATCACGGTGACGGCGGGCGATACCGGCACCATCGCGCTCGGCATCGGCACGTCGAACAGCCGGCTTGCCGTGGTCGCCGGCACATCGGCCCATGTGGCGGCCTGCAAGGTGCGCGACAAGGCGCTCAAGGTCGCCGCCCATATGCTGGAAGCTTCCGAGGAAGACCTTGAGATCGAGGGCGGCGAGATCCGCGTCAAGGGCGTGTCCGACATGAAGGTGACGCTGGCCCAGGCCGCCCACGCGGTGGCCGGCACGCCGGGCTACGCGCTGCCGGGCGGGATAGAGCCCGGCATGGAAGCGACCGAAAACGTGGTGATGGACAACATGGCGTTCGCTTCCGGCACCGCGGTCGTCGAGGTCGAGGTCGATGTCGAGACCGGCGGGGTAAAAATTCTTAACTACGTCATGGCCCATGACAGCGGCACCATCATCAACCCGATGATCGTCGACGGCCAGGTGTTGGGCGGCGCCGCGCACGGCATCGGCAACACCTTGTTCGAATGGATGGGCTATGACGACGACGCCCAGCCGGTGACCACCAACTTCGCGGAATATCTGCTGGTGTCGGCGACCGAGATGCCAAAGGTGGAAATCCTGCACCACGAATCGCCATCGCCGTTCAACCCGCTCGGGGTCAAGGGAGTCGGCGAATGCGGCGTGGTGCCGGCCCCGGCCGCCATTATCTCGGCGATCGAGGACGCGCTGTCGCCCTATGGCGTGCATCTTGCCCACGCGCCGATCTCACCGCCGCAGCTTCAGGCGCTGATCACGCGCGCGCGCGCCTGACTGGGGCCGCCATGGCAATTCGCTTCGAGGAGATCGGCAACCGGCTCAAGGCATTCCGCCTCGGGTCCGGTCTCAGCGCGGACGAAATCGCCAGCCGCATCGGCATTTCGCGCACCGCGCTCTACCGTTTCGAGAAGGGCGAGGTCGCCAAGATCGATACGCTGGAAAGACTGGCCGAGCTGCTCGACGTGTCGGTGCCGACGTTGCTTGGCGTTGGGGTCGAATATATCGCCTCGTCCATCAGCTTCTTCGAACGGCTGCGCCAGATCGAGCAAGAGTGCGAGCATATCATCGTGCTGGCCGGGCCGGTGTCGTTCCTGCTCGCCTCGGCGACCTTCGACGAAACGCTCCCCGATGTGCTGGCCGAAAGCGTGCCCGACGAAGCCGCCGACCGTGACCGGGCGCTCACCTTGGTGGCTGAGCTGATCCCCATCCTGGCCCAGCGCAAGGAAACCTATCGCCGCCGCCAGCCGGGCATCCTGAACCTGATCTCGGGCGCCGAGATCGACCGGTTCCTGAGAAATGGTCTGGTCGGCCGGCTGGACCTGCCCGATGCGCTGCGCCGTGAACGCCGGAAGCGCGCGCGCGCCGAGGCCGAGCATCTGATCCAGATGATGGAAGAAGAACCGATCGGCGTGCAGATTGGCGTGGTGCCAGGCACCCTGCCCCATGCCAGCTTCCAGATATTCCGCCAGCCCGATTGCAAGGTGCTGGCGCTCAGCCCGTTCCGGCTCGGCGAACGGCCCAACGTGCATGGCGGCATCGCCATGATCACCTCGGCGCCCGAGGCGCTCAGCCTGCATGAGCGCACCGTGCAGGACATGTGGCGCCGTGCGCTCAAAGGCCCCGCCGCGGCCAAGTTCATGCGGGGGCTGATCGCCAAAGGGTCTGGATAAGGGGGCGTGGGACGAACATTGTGCGTGCTTCGAGACGCCCGCTCGGGCGGGCTCCTCAGCATGAGGATTTTTCTTTATGCCATTAAAATTTTCCCTCAGCCTGAGGAGCCCACTTCAGCGGGCGTCTCGAAGGCCGCACGGTCTTTCCGCGGCGCGCCAGAAGGGCTGAAGGCACTGACGTGACGGATATTGATGCGCTGATCGCCGACGCGATGGAGTTCCATCAGGCGGGGAAGCTCGCCGAGGCCGAAACGGCCTACAAAACGATTCTCGCGGCCAACCCGAAACATGCCGGAGTGCTTCACAATCTCGGCGTGGTCGCGGCCGGAACGGGGCGCGCGAAAGAGGCGATTGGCTATTTCGACCGTGCCATCGCGATCGATCCTGCTTACGCATCGGCCCATTTCAACAAGGCCGTCGCTTCGCGCGCGCTCGGAAAACTTGACGCGGCGCTGGCAGGCTACGGCCAGACCGTGGCGCTGGCGCCGGATCATTACGAGGCTCATTTGGCGCTCGGCTTTTTGTGGAACGCGCGGGGCAGGCGCGATCGCGCGCTCGACCATTTCGCACGAACGTTGGAGCTTCGGCGTGGCGAGGACGATATCGGACTGGCCTATAAATCCTTTCAGTCCACGACGCGGGCCAAGCTGCGTCACGACGCCGGACAGTTCCGCTATCTCGCGGCTAGGACTAAGGACCCAACGCGGTTCGAGACCCTGGCCAGGCTGTATGAAGGCGTCGAGCACGATCTGAATGGAGGCGAACAGGATAACGTCGTGCGGCTGGACGATGATCAGATCGCGCGGCTGGGCGAGACCTATAACGCGCCGTTCCATGTGATCGACGCGCCGGAGGTTCGCGGACCAGCGGTCAATCCCGACCTCGACACGGCAGCGATCACCGGGGCGTATCGCGCGGCAGCGCCCGGGGTTGCCTGGTTCGACGATCTGCTGAGCGAAAGGGCGCTGGCGCTGCTGCAACGGTTTTTGCTGCAAAGCACCATCTGGTTCGACTATGCCCATATCAGAGGGTTTCTTGCCGCTTATCTCGAGGATGGGCTCGCCAGCCCGCTGGTCCTGCAGATCGCCGATGAGCTGCGCAGCGTCCTGCCGGACGTCTTCAAGGACCACGCGCTGTCGCAAATCTGGGCTTTCAAGGCCATCGACGCGCAAAAGGGTATCGATCTGCATGCCGATGACGGCGCGGTAAGCGTCAATTTCTGGGTCACACCCGACAGCGCCAATCTGGCCCCCGATCATGGCGGGCTGGTGGTCTATACAAAGGAAACGCCCGCCGACTGGCGGCTTACCTCCTACGATGACGACCGGGAAGCGATTCAGGCCTATTTGGCCGATGCAGACGACAGCAAAATCGTCATTCCCTACCGCGAAAACCGGGCCGTTATCTTCGATTCGCGGCTGTTTCACGGGTCGGACGCCGTTTCCTTCATGCCGGGATACGAAAACCACCGGATCAACGTCACCATGATGTTCGGTACGCGCCGCCCGAATGTGTAATATTTTTGGTAATTATGCTGTTTTTGGAACATTTGTTTGATATACTGCGCCAGAACACGCGGCAGTCCGATAGAGACGTGAGGCGATGACCCATATCGAAGCCAACAAAAACTATTCCCGTACCGGTCTCAGGGTCGGCGAGCCCGATCCGATGCCGGACCGCCCGACGGGCGAATTTATCTGCACTGTCGTGTCCAACGACTGGGTGAACGACGAATACAAGCTGGTCGTGCTCGACGCGCCGGCGCGTGCGCTCAACGCCTATGCCGGCCAGTTCTTCCATCTCCTCTGCCCGTCGCCCGATGGCGCCGAGGTGTGGATGCGCCGGCCGATGAGCATTTACCGGGTCGATCGCGACGCGGGCCGGCTGGAGTTCCTGTACAAATGCGAAGGCCGCGGCACGCAGGGCATGGCCCTGCTCGAGCCGGGCGACGACTTCAATATTTGCGGGCCGCTGGGTATCGGGTTTTCGATCGATCCCACCTGGAAGAACATCGTCGTGCTGGGGCGCGGCGTCGGGCTGGCGACCCTGGCCCCGCTGTCTGCGATGGCGGCCGAGAACAATGTCGGCGTGACGGCGATCCTGAGCGCGCGCAATCCTGATGTCGTGATGTCCACCGACCTGTTCGAAGGGCTCGGCGCCATTGTCAAAACCGTGGTCGATACGGACGGCAGCAGTGATGTGGAAAATGTCGAAAACATGCTGGAAGCGTTGATCGCCGACGGCAAGGCGGATGCGTTCTATACCTGTGGGTCCAGCCGGCTGCTTGCGCTGATGAAGCGGCTGGGCGCCGAGCACGACATTCCGGGTCAGGTGGCGATGGAGCAGATCATGGTCTGCGGTTTCGGCGCCTGCTATGTCTGCATGCGCACGTTCGAGGTCGATGGCGAGCGCGTGCTCAGGCGGGTGTGCCGCGAAGGACCGGTATTCAACATGCAGGAGACGGTCGAATGGTAGATCTCTCGGTAAAGATTGGCGACCTCACGCTGCAGAATCCGATCACCCCGGCGTCGGGCGCGTTCTCCTGGGAATATAACGACGTCATCGATCTCAACCGGCTCGGCGGGCTGGTGGCGAAGACCATTTGCCGTGAGCCCAGGCTTGGCAATCCGACGCCGCGCATGGCGGAGACCGAGGCCGGCATCATCCAGTCGATCGGCCTGCCCGGTAAGGGCATCGAATATTTCCTCGATCATATCGTGCCGGAATACGCCAAGTTCGAACCGCCCTTGATCGTGAGCTGTTCGTCGGAATCGGCCGAGGATTTCGCTGAACTGGCCCGCGAACTCAGCGTGCCCGACGTCGCCGTGGTCGAATGCAATATCTCCTGCCCAACCCGCAATGAGACGGGCGGCAATTTCGCGATGGACGTCGAGCACACCAAGAAGGTGGTGTCGATGATCCGGGCGGCGACCGACAAACCGCTTTGGGCCAAGCTGTCGCCCAATGCCGGCGATATCGTCGCCATCGCGCTGGCGGCCGAGGAAGCCGGGGCCGATGCGCTCTGCATCGCCAACACGTTCCTGTCTCTCAAGATCCGCACCGACAATTTCCGCCCGGCGCTGGGCAACAAGTTCGGCGGCATGGTCTCTCCGGCGCTCAAGCCCATCGTGCTGCGCATGGTCTATCAGACGGCGAAGGAGGTCAGCATCCCGATCATCGGTATCGGGGGCGTGACCAAGGCGGAAGACGTCGTCGAATACATGCTGGCTGGCGCATCGGCGGTGGGGATAGGGTATGCCGGTTTCCGCAATCCGACGGCGCTTACCACCATCATTGATGATCTGGAGGCCTGGTGCGATGAGCGCGGTATTGAGAAAGTCTCGGAACTGATCGGGGCCGTGCGCGACGACGACATGGAAATGGATCCGCTGGTCGCCGCGACCTCTATCTAGAGTAAACCCGGACAGTCAGGCGATGCGCCGCTGATCGGCGGTGTTTTCCTGAAGTTGCGCCAGAATGGCGGGGATGTGCTCAAACAGATAATCGATTTCCTCGACAGAATTCTGCGTGCCAAAGCTGAACCGGATGGTTCCAAAATGATCGCTGTCGGTTCCGATAGCCTGGATTACATGGGAAATATTCTCATCGCCCGCGCTGCAGGCGGAACCGGCCGACACGCTGATCCCGATCTGGTTGAAGCTCAGAAGCATTGAGCCGCTGTCAACGTCGGGAAAACCGATGCTCAGATTATGCGGCAACCTATGCTCCATCGAGCCGTTGACGATGGCATCCGGCACGATCTGTCTCAGCCGACCAAGGAAGTGATCACGCAAAGAATGCAAATACGAATCCGATTCCTCCATCTCGGCGCAAGTCAGTTTGGCTGCCAGCCCAAGCGCCATGATCCCGGCAACGTTTTCGGTGCCTGCCCGAACGCCCGCTTCCTGAGAACCACCGTGAATCAAAGGGTCCAGCTCAACGCTTTCGCCGATGTAGATCGCGCCGACACCCTTGGGGGCGTTGATCTTGTGGCCGGAAAGCGTCAGCACGTCGATCCCGCTTTCCTTCGGTGACAGGGCGATTTTTCCAAACGCCTGAACCGCGTCGACGTGGAACGGCACATTCCGGGCGCGGCAGATCGCGCCAATTTCGGCGATTGGAAAGAGCGTGCCGATCTCGTTATTGGCGGCCATGACAGAGACCAGGATGGTATCGGCACGGATGGCGTCCGCCACGGCGCTTGCCGCCAATGTCCCGTCCCCGGCAACCGGAAG
The DNA here is from genome assembly GCA_036445935.1 of Alphaproteobacteria bacterium. Taxonomy (GTDB): domain Bacteria; phylum Pseudomonadota; class Alphaproteobacteria; order MPNO01; family UBA2964; genus JAZFSB01. Next base: position 8,645 of record JAZFSB010000109.1, read on the forward strand.
ATAGGTGATGTCGAAGCCCCTGGATTCCAGATGTTTCAGGGTCTTCAGAACGGACGGGTGCTCGACATTGGTGCTGACGATATGACCGCCGTCATAACGGGCCGCGATCCCCTTGATCGCCAGATTATTGGCCTCGGAACCCGAGCCCGTGAAAAAAATATCGTCGGGATTCACCGCGAGGCAGGCCGCAACGCTCCGTCGGGCCTGATCGATCACATCATAGGCCTGGCCACCGACCGTATAGGAGCTCGAAGGATTGCCGAATGACCGCTGGTCCTCGAAAAACGTAACCAGGGCCCCGGCGATTTCCTTGCGAAGCGGCGTGGTTGCGTTGTTGTCGAAATAGACCTCGCGGGGATTCTCCACCTCGATCAGCGCCATTGGTTTACAGCCGGCTTTGGTGCTCTGTATGGGAATACCAACCCAGGTGTAGACGGAACTCAGCCCGTTCGGGAACAGACTGCCGATGTCATCGCGCGTCAGGCCGGTCTTGCGCCGGATATTGTTGAACAGCGGGCCCACCCGGCGTTTTCGATAATAATCCCAGGCATATTCCAGCACCGACATGTGAGCTGGCGTAAGGGCCGTGCCGGTAGATTTGGCCATCTGGTAGATGCGGGTTTTAACCAGAGAATGCATGATCTGCCCCTATGCGGCGGCGGCCGGTTTGGCGCCGGGATATAGCGGGAACGGGAACCCGCCCTTCGATTTTTCCATCCCCCTGACGATCTCCTCGAATATGCTGAACGGCATGCCGATGCCAAGCCGGTCACCCTCGAATTCCGCGATCAGGCGGGCGCCGAGGCAGTATGTCGAAACATTAAGTTCGCCTGTCAGGTAGGGCCTGACGATGAGATCCGAATTGACGACGCGCAATCCGCCCATGCTGGCATTGATCCGCTTTCCGGTGTGGAACTGGTAGGCCTGGATGATCCGGGTCAGTTCGACGGACCGCACCGACATGACGACCACGTCCGGCTGGACGTCTTCCTCGTCGAAATCGAGCGCATAGAGGAACACGCCCTGCGTGTCCGCGGGCTGGATGGCGATCATGTCATCCATCGCCCGGCGCGCCGTCTCGGTGCTGTTGAAGCGCCCTGTATCACCTTCACCGAACAGCGCGAATTCCGGCCGCCCGGCGGCGGTGCAGGCATAGACGGTGCCCTCTGAAAAGTCCTTGGGAGACGGTGGAACGAAGCCGTCCGAGTCGCCTGCCTGCTGTTTCATGATATCGGTGTATACGGTGGAGTCTCCGATCGGCTTGTCCTGATTCTTGTCCACCAATCCAAAGCTGATGGCGGCGGCCACGCAGCCAATGGTCTGGGTGGTCAACAGGACCGAGTCGCCGAATCCGGCCTGGCGGGCGCTCTGACAGCTGGTCAGCGTAATGCCCTCCGGCTCGCAATTCACGACACCCGTCGGAATCGGGTCGCCCTGCTTGTAAATTTTGACGCAAGCCGTCGGGATGGATAATCCTTCAACGCCCATCGCCGCGATCATGCGGCCATAAAGATCGTTTACCTTGGTCATTCTTTTCGTCTCCAGGAAAATTTCACGTTCTTGCAGGGCGGCACATCAAAAATGACCGGCTGATCGGTTCAGATCAGCGACCCCAACTACCCGTGGATACACACATTTGTTTATCGGCGTGCGCCAACTTTCACCAATAAATTTTCCCGA
>JAZFSB010000110.1:0-3979 GCA_036445935.1 Alphaproteobacteria bacterium
CGCGACCAACAAGCGGCCCACATCGATGCTGGCGACCGACGCGAGCAACACGCCAAGCGCCGAGGGCGGGATGATCATGGCCAACCCGCCGGTACCCAGAATGGGCCCCATCGACATACGCTGGTTGTAGCCGCGCCGCTGCATCTCGGGCACCATCAAGGAGCCGAGCATAGCGGTATTGGCCATGCTGGAGCCTGTCAGCGTAGAAAACATGGCGCCACCCGCCACCGTCAGGTAGCACAGCCGGCCAGGCAGCCGGCCAAACAGCACGTCGAGCCCGTCGAACACCCGGATCGCCAGACCGGTGTGAAAGAACAATGCACCCATCATGATGAACATGGGCACCGGACCCAGGGTAAAGCGCGTGATCAGGTCGGTGGAATTGTCGACGATCTGTGTCCAGCCCGCCACGTCGCCCATGAAGATCAGGCCGCCGATGATATTGGATGTGATGAACGTCAGGGCGACAGGGACGCCCATCGCCATGAAAAACATTACCATGCCGATCAGGGTCGCGAGGGCCCAGTACCACTCCATCTCCATGGGCTTAGACCCCTTCCCGTTCCTCGACCGGATGGCTGTACATATCGTCGATCCCGATGAAATAGCGGGCAAACTCGATCGCCACGAAGAAGAAGCACACCGGCATCGGGAAGAACAAAGTCCATTGGGCCATGTCGACGCCGCGGACGTCGACCCTATCCTCTTGCCAGGCAACCAGGAAAAGGCCAGCAGCGTGAACACAATAAATCGAGGCTGATGCGATGCAGATCGCATAGACGATTTTGGCAATCACGGCTTTGAGGGCACTGGGCAGGAACTGCGTGGCGGCGTCGATAAAAACGTGCCCCTTGATGCGCACCAGCCATGGCGCAGCCAGCATGGTGAACCACAGAAGGATGTATTCGACCACCGAAATGGTAAAAAGGGGCGGCGTCAGCCCGACGATGCGCATCGTGACATCGACGACGATCATCACAAAGCTGAGAAAGATCAGGATGCCCGCCAGCACGGCCATCCCGTTCAAAACGAAATTGTAACCCCTGACGATTGCTCTCACGACCTACCCCTTAAAAATTCCGCAAATTCTTCTTATCGGGCAATGCCGCGTCGGTGAATTCGATGAGCGTCGAGAAATAAGTTGATGTTCAGTGTTGGTCGAGCTTCCAGGATGATGACGCTGATCTTTTTTCCGCCGACGCCTTGGCGCATTTGCGCATCAACTTCGCAAGCGAAATCGCCTTTGTCATCCTAAATTGTCCGGTTTTTGGTTCGGCTCCGGTGTAGACGATGCAAAGCCACCACGGCGACGCCCATGCCGAGCCATACGCCGGGCCTCATGACATTCGGGTCAGCTTCGCGCATTCGGCGCAAATAACTTCAAACTGAGGCAATACCTTCCGTCAAATCAAATAGGTGCCGCCTTCGCCGCGCGACAGAAGGCCAGCCTGGCGCAATTCATCCAGCGCCAGAACGATTTCGCGCCCGTCGCGGGTGCCAAGACACGCCATCAGCTCGCCGAATGTCCTGGGGCCGTCTTCCAGCGCCGCGCGCACGCTGTCGAAACGCTGTGCGCCCTCAAGCGAAGGCGGGTCGGAAACCTGCCATTCGCCGGAAGCGCGCTTGCCAAACGGCACCGTCATGTCGAACCCCGCCTTGGCCCCGACCCGGCTGCCGTCGAGCGACGGGTCGAGCGGCAATGACCGGAAGCCGCCCTCTACCACCAGGTCGCGGTCGGCCTGAAATCGGGTCGCCATCGCCCATTCGATCTGCCCGTCATCGAAAATGTCGATGTCGTCATCAACCACGAAGGCGTGCTTGACGTTGGCAAGACAGCCGAAGATGGCGGCGATGGCGTTGCGCGCCTCACCCGGCACGAGTTGACGTATGGCGGCGCGGACATGGAAGCCCCCGCCCGAGGTCGGCGTGGCATAGACCGCGACAGGCTGGCGAATGGCGGTCTGCAACGCGCGCCACACCACGGATTCGGTCTTCAGCGTGTTGAGCACGGCGGTATCGGTGCGCCCGATATGGCGGCCCGAAATGGTCGAGGTCTGGAACAGCGCGTCGTGGCGCATGGTGATCGCGGTCAGGTGGAACACCGGGTTGCGCTTCATCACACCGTAATAGCCGAGGAATTCACCATACGGCCCCTCGTCGTCGGAATAGCCGTGCTCGTCGAGATAGCCTTCCAGCACCATCTCGGCATCGGCCGGCACGCAAAGATCGTTGGTCACACATTTCACCACCGCCAGTGGCGCACCCCGGAGCGCCGCGATAAGCCCGACCTCATCGACCGGTATGCGCATGTTGGCGGCGACATGATCGACCGGGTGAGCGCCCAGAATGAAGCTGACCGGCAGTTGTTCGCCGCGCCCCGCCGCCGCGCGGTAGATCGCCTGCAAATCGCTCGGCGCGTTCAGATCGACACCGGCCTCGGTGCGCCCGCGCAGCATCATTCGCCGGCAGCCAAGATTTGTCAGCCCGGTTTCCGGATTGCGCACCACATCGATGGTCGCCGACAAATACGGCCCGCCATCGCGTTCATGCTGGAACGGCACCGGCAGGCGGGTGAAATCCGCGTCATCCCCGGTCCACACCACCTGCTGCACCGGGGCGTCCGCCGCCGCGATCTCGACCACCTCCTGCGGCGCGGCAAGGCGGCGTTGCAGCTCGGTCAGCAAATTTTCCTCCGGCACCCCGAAGCCGGCGGCGATGCGCGACCGGCTGCCGACCAGATTGCCGATCATCTCGGCGCCTTCCGGCCCCGCCGCCTCAAACAGCACCGCCTTGGCATTGCCGTCCATGTGGGCGGCGAGATCGGCCAACTCGACCTTGTCCGCGACGATTTCAAGCTCGTCGGTGCCTTTCAGCCCCTCGACGAAGGCGCGCAGACGATACGCCTCGGTATCGGGTTTGAGCCCCGTCGCGGGGCTGGCGGTTCCCTCGGGCATGGCGTCCTTCACTCCAGTCACACCGCAACAGTGGTGGCATCGTATGTAAAAAGCCAGTCATAGCGCTGCTTGATCAGCTCGGTATCCCACTGACCGTCGACGAATTTCTGCGCCGCTTCGGGATCGGCCAGCGAGTTGTTGTGAAACCGCTTCGCGTTGTCGCTTGATCCCTGCATCGCCTGCGCCGTGCGCTCGATCCTGACCGCCTCATAAGCCGCCACCGCGGATTCCGGATCGTCATGGGCATCAAGGCAGCGCGCGATGATCAGCCCGTCCTCGATCGCCATCACAGCGCCCTGGGCGAGAAACGGCAGCATCGGATGGCAGGCGTCGCCCAGCAGGGTCGCCCGGCCGAGGCTCCATTTGTCCATCGGTTCGCGGTCCATCAGGGCCCATTTAAGAGGCCGTTTGATATTCTTGATCAGGGTCTGGATGTTGTCGTGCCAACCGACATAATCGGCCAGGCATTCCTCGACCGTGCCCACCGCGGAATAGGATTCGACCTGCCAGTCGTCGCGTTCGCGGGCGCCGAAGAAATTCACCAGTGCGCCGCGCCGCAGAAAATAATGCACGACGTGACCGCCCGGCCCGACCCAGTTGGTGCCGATCGGCCGCAGCATGCCGTCGGGCAGGTCGTTGACGTCGATTACCCCGCGCCAGGCCATGATGCCGGTGAAGCGCGGCTCATCGGCGCCGAACAGGGACTGGCGGATGGCGGAATGGATGCCGTCGGCGCCGATCGCGACATCGCCCCGCGCGCGCGTCCCGTCCTCGAAATTCAACGTGACGCCGGCGCCATCCTGATCCAGCCCGACACAGCGCGCATTCAGATGGATGGCGTCGGGCTTTACCACGCATACCGCGGCGGCTAGCAGGTCCTGCATGTCGGCGCGGTGAAACATCATGTAGGGAAAGCCGTAATGGGCGACCGACTCGGTGCCGAGATCGAACAGGGGCCATGTCTGGCCTGAGTTCCAGATACGGATTTCCTTGCCGCTCGGTTCCCAGGCGACGCGTTCGACAGC
>JAZFSB010000111.1:0-2055 GCA_036445935.1 Alphaproteobacteria bacterium
TTCGCGGGAAACTTGAGAAATATCAGGGTTTGGAGCAGAGCTGACAGCCCTTGCCTTATACCAAGGAACTCTGATCAGCCGCGCGTCTCCATAAACGCATCGACGAGGGCGCCGAGGCCGGGTTCGTCGATCTCGGCATAGTCATAGCGCGCCCGCACGATGGGTTTGGTGATTCCGACCAGGGAAGCGATATCACAGGGGGTGGCCGAGACGACGATGTCGGCGTCGGCCGCGTTGATCGTGTCGGCCAGCGCCGCGAGCTGTCCGGGTGAATAGCCGACCGCCGGGAGCACCGCGCCGACATGCGGGTATCGCGCATAGAGTTCGGCGATGGCCCCTACGGCCGCGGCGCGCGGATCGACGATCTCGGCGGCGCCGCCCGCCCGCGCCGCAATGAAGCCCGCGCCGTATGCCATGCCGCCATGGGTGAGGGTCGGCCCGTCCTCGATTATGAGTGCGCGCTTGCCACGCACGGCGTCCGGGTCGTCGAGCCTGACCGGCGATGCGCCCTTCACGATGGTGGCGCCGGGGGCCAGTTCACGGGCGTTTTCGGTCACCTGCTCTATTCCAGCCTGTCCGGCCGCGTCGGATTTGGCGATCACGACGATGTCGGCCATGCGCAGCACCGCCTCGCCCGGATGATAGGAGGCCTCGTCGCCAGGGCGCAGCGGGTCGACCAGCACGATATGCAGGTCGGGGCGGATGAAGGGAAAATCGTTATTGCCGCCGTCCCACAGGATCACGTCGCATTCCTGTTCGGCACGCGCCGTGATGGCGGCGTAATCGACCCCGGCATAGACCGTGATGCCGAGCGCGATATGCGGCTCGTACTCCTCGCGCTCCTCCACCGTGCACGCGGCGGCGTCGAGATCGGCAAGGCTCGCAAAGCGCTGCACCGCCTGTTCGGCGAGATCGCCGTAGGGCATCGGATGGCGGATGGCCCCGACGCGCAAGCCTCGTTTCGCCAGCCGCGCCGCCAGGTAGCGCGTGACCTGCGACTTGCCACAGCCAGTGCGCACGGCCGACACCGCGATGACCGGCACGCGGGCGGCGACCATGGTGGCTTCCGGCCCCAGCAGCACAAAATCGCTACCGGCGGCCAGCGCCACCGATGCCTTGTGCATCACATCGGCATGGCGCACATCGCTATAGGCGAACACGACGCGATCGACCGCGCTTTCACGGCACAGACCCGCCAATTCACCTTCGTCGACGATTGGAATGCCGTCAGGATAACGCGTGCCCGCCAGCGCCGGCGGATAGCGCCTTCCCGCAATATCCGGGATCTGGGCTGCCGTGAACGCCACCAGCTCAACGTTAGGGTCGTCCCGGTACACCATATTGAAATTGTGAAAATCCCGACCGGCCGCCCCCATGATGACAATCCGGGTTGGCGTCTCGTTGCTGCCCATGGTTCGCGTACCGTTCCGCCGGTTGGTTCCGCGCCATTATAGCGTCCGGGACGCGGGCCGAAACGCTCCGTTTCCCAGCCCTATTCCCGGTGGTACGGGTGGCCGGCGAGAATGGTCTGGGCGCGGTAGATCTGTTCCAGCAGGACGCCGCGCATGAGCAGGTGCGGCAGGGTCATGGCGCCGAAGGCGAGCACCAGGTCGGCGCGCTTACGCACGGCGTCGTCCAGCCCCCCCGCGCCGCCGATGACGAAGACGATTTCGGCGATGCCGTCATCCCACCAACCGCCCAGCCGGGCGGCGAAATCCGGGCTGCTCATTGTTTTGCCGCGCTCGTCCAGCGCGACGATGGTGGCGCCATCGGGGCAGGAGCTAAGGATCAACTCGCCCTCGCGCTTGCGGAGTGCCGCCCCTTTCAGACCCCGCTTATCCTCGACCTCGCGGACGCTGATCGGCCAGGTGATGCGGGCGCTGTATTTTTCGGCCAGATCGCGTTCCGGTCCCGCCTTGAGCCCGCCGACCGCGATCACGCTTATGCGCATTGGACGTCTGGAATACCGCAAACAAGTTTGCGGTTAGACCGGAGTCGGTGCGACTCCATGCGAAGCAAAATAACTAGAACCCGGTGCCGGAGTCGGCGACGATG
>JAZFSB010000112.1:0-9009 GCA_036445935.1 Alphaproteobacteria bacterium
CTGGAAATAGAGGTCGATGACATCGACGCCGAGCCGGCCGAGGCTCTTGTCGCAGGCCTCGGCCACCCATTCGGGCCGCCCGTCGGCGCTGCCGCCCATATTGCCGAACTTGGTGGCGAGGAAGCAGTCGTCGCGGCGCTGCTTCAAAATTCCGCCGAGGAATTCCTCGTTCTTGCCGCCGCCATAGGCATCCGACGTGTCGATAAAATTCATCCCGGCATCGAGCGCCGCGTTGACCGTCGCCGCCGCTTCGTCCATATCCACCGGCCCGTAGATCGGCGTCATCGCCATGCCGCCCAGCCCAATGGCCGAGACATTGTCGGTGCAGCCGCCCAGTTTGCGATATTTCATCTTTCTCTCCCCAATACATGTTGCCGGAATTTTGCACGGCGGGCCCCAATCCCACAACCCTCCACGATCCCGGGATTGAAGCCAGGCCAAAACCCGTGTCAAATGATCGGCGATCTTCCTGGGAGGAACCCGAACATGCTCTCGAAAGAAGACAATGAGATGCTGACCCGCGTGGGTCAGGGCACGCCAGCCGGCGAAATGCTGCGCCGGTACTGGATTCCGGTCGGAATATCCGACGAAGTGAAGGATGTCCCGCAAAAGGTCCGATATCTTTGCGAGGATCTGGTGCTGTTCCGCGACGAGAACGGCACACCCGCCTTGCTCGGCCTGCAATGCCCGCATCGGCTGACCTCGCTGGAATATGGCAGGATCCAGGATGGCGGCATTCGCTGCCCCTATCATGGCTGGCTGTTCGACATCACGGGACGGTGTCTGGAACAGCCGGGAGAGCCGGCCGACAGCACCTTCAAGGACAAGTGCCAGCACACCGCCTATCCGTGCCGCGATCACGGCGGTCTGGTGTTCGCCTATATGGGGCCGGGCGCGCCGCCGCTGCTGCCCAATTGGGAAATCCTGGTACGGTCCGACATGATCCGCAAGGCGTCCATGGACTGGCCCGTCCACCCGTGCAACTTTTTTCAGATCGTTGAGAACGACAGCGACCCCGTCCACGCCGTGTTCCTACATAACGATCCGTCCTTCGCCCAGAACCGCTACTTCCCGATCATGCCGACGCGGATGGATTTCGATGAAGTCGAGTACGGCGTGTGCACCACGGTCTACCGCGACGGCGCCGATCCGGGCACGGTTTACCGGCGGCGGGTAAATTCGCTGATGCCGTTCTGCCTCGCCTTCGGCGGAGGAAAATCAGCCACCGATCTGGATGTTCCCGACTTTGGCGGTTCCGTGCGGTTCCGTGTTCCCATCGATGATGGCAATACCGCGTTCTTCAGCGTTTACGCCTATGCGAAGGATGCCTCGGATAACGCGAACCTGATGGACATGGGAGGCATCTTCGCCGACCGGGACGTGATCGAGCGGTCAAAAATCAATGCCGATTGGGAGCCGGAGCGCGATGCCGATGGCAGGCCGGTTTTGGACACGACCTGGAAACAGGATTATGTGGCCATCGTCAGCCAGGGCGAAACCTATGATCGGTCGAAGGAAAAACTGGGCGTTTCCGACCGCGGCGTCATGCTGATCCGAAAGATGTATCTCAAGGCGATCAGCGATGTCCGCGAAGGGCGCGACCCATTGCTGGTATACCGCGACCCTGAAGATAATCCACTCGTGAAGCTGCCGATCACCAACGTGATCGATAGCGAAAAGGTCCTACTGGACGGCTAGCGTCCAGCCCGCTCCGTTGTCGCCAACCGGCCGCTGTTATAAACTCAGACCACAACATCAAAAGGGAGAAACATCATGGCGTCATACTTCGAAGACCATTGCTGGCAGGATATCGTCGATCCAAATGTGCTGCGGATTTACAGCGCCTACGAACGCGACACCTATGTCGGCGAACGCCCGGCGCTGCTCGCGATCGACCTCTACGAGATTGCCTATAAGGGCGGGCCGAATCCGATCATTGATGTCATCGCAGACCATCCCAGCTCGTGCGCCGAAAACGCCTGGAACGCGATCCCGCCGACCGAGCGCCTGTTTGCCGCCGCCCGCGCGGCGGGCATCCCGATCATCTATTCGACCACCGAGAAACGCGCCGAAGCCAATGTCGGCAAGGCCTCCGCCACCGCGCGCCAGCGCTCCCGCGTGTCCCCCGATAGCTGGGATATCAAGGAGGAGTTCGCGCCGCAGGACGGCGACCTGGTGATCTACAAGCAACGCGCCAGCGCGTTCTACGGCACGCCGTTGATTGCCCAGCTTAACCAGATGGGCGTCGACAGCCTGATTGTCTGTGGCGAGAGCACCAGCGGTTGCGTGCGGGCCAGCGTGGTCGACGCCTTTTCCAACGGCATCCATGTGGCGCTGGCCGAGGAATGCTGCTTCGACCGCTCAGAGCTGTCGCACAAGGTCAACCTGTTCGACCTGCACCACAAATACGCCGACGTCATGCATGTCGACGAAATCGTCAAACATCTCTACGCCAAGGCCGGCATCAAGGAGGCCGTCTGATATGGAGCCGAGCCGCTATGGCCCCTTCCCCTACACCCCGATCAATCGACGGCCCAAGATCGAATGGCCGAACGGCGCGCAGCTCGCGGTCTGGGTCATTCCCAATATCGAAGTGTTCGCGCTGGACGAAAAGATCCCCGGCGCCGGCGGCTTCATTCCCGATGTCTCGGCCTGGTCGACCCGGGATTACGGCGCGCGTGTGGGCGTGTTCCGCATCATGGATATCCTATCCAGCCGCGGCATCCGCGCTTCCGTGACCCTGAATTCCGAGGTCTGCGACGCCTATCCGCAGATCATGGAAGACGCCATGGCGCTGGATTGGGAGTTCCTGGGCCATAACCAGAGCAACACGCGGCGTCTGATCGATGTCCCGCCCGAGAAAGAGAAACAGGTCGTCGCCGACACGCTGGCGCAAATCCAGAAAACTACCGGGCGCAAGCCGCGGGGCTGGCTCGGCTCGGGCCTCGCCGAGACCTGGAATACACTGGATTACCTGGCGGACGAAGGCGTTGATTACGTCTGCGACTGGGTCAATGACGACCAGCCCTACCTGATGGATGCCGGCGGTAAGCAAATAGTGTCGCTGCCCTATTCAACCGAGATCAACGACCTGCCCCAGTTCCGCGCCGGGCGCTCGAACGAAGAATTCGAATCCATGATCCGGCGCCAGTTCGACACGCTCTATCGCGAAGGCGCGCAATCGGGCCGGGTCATGGCGATCTCGCTGCACCCTTACGTCATCGGCGCCTCGCACCGCATCTGGGTCCTGGAATCGGCGCTCGATTATATCCAGAGCCATGACAAGGTATGGTTCGCCACCGGCGAGGAAATTGTCGATCACTACCTGAAATCCGGCGCGACGTTTTAGAGCGGGACAACCGTTGTGCGTGCTTCGAGACGCGTCCCTACGGGACGCTCTTCAGCAGGAGGTTAAGTCTTTATGCCACCAAAATTATTCCTCAGCCTGAGGAGCCCGGCATAGCCGGGCGTCTCGAAGACCGCACTGGTGTGCGTGCACGATTACCGAGATCCTTCAAAGCACCCGGTACATCACCAGCGCGTCCACCAGACCCTCTGTCGGGTGGTGGAACGCGCCGGGCAGCGTGCCGACGATGTCGAAGCCCATTCTTTGCCAGAGCCGAACGGCGCGCTCATTGGTGGCGATTACGAAATTAAACTGCATCGCCGTGAAACCGCGCTCTTTCGCGCGCTCAAGCGAATGGGTGCACATCCGGCTGGCGACGCCGCGCCCGGTCGCATGGGCCCCCGTCACGTAGCCGCAATTGGCAACATGCGCGCCGCCGCCGCCCTGGTTGGCGCGCAGGTAATAGGCGCCAACGATATCGTCGCCTTCCTCGGCCACGAATACTTCATTGTCGGGCGACAACCAGTAGGCGAGCGCGTCCGTACGCTCAACATCGGCTGGCAGGGGATAGGTATCACCCGCGCGAAAGACGGGTTCGAGAATCCGCCAGATCGCATCTGCATCCGGGGCATTGGCGAGACGGATAATCATGACCCATCCTTTCCGATGCCGGTTTTCGCCGCAACCCCGATGGCGCTTTGGCTTGTCAAGTCGTACCGGAAAGTTCAGCATGGGCGGATAACATGCGCTGAGTAGCTGAGTAGATATGAGCGTAGGATGAATTCGTGTGATGACAATTCAAAATCATTCAGGGAGTTTGTTATGAGAACCATCACCAAGATAATCCTGACCGCCATACCGCTGGCGCTTGCCAGCAGCGCGGTTAGCGCGGAAACCTTCATCCGCATGGTGTCTGGACCTTCCGGCGGGAGCTGGTATCCCTACGGCGCCAAGATGGCGGAGATGTGGGGCAACGACGTCAAGGGCATCACCACGTCCAACGGACCGGGCGGCGGCGTCGGCAACGTGCGCGACGTGGGCCGGGGCAAAGCCCAGCTGGGCTGGACCTTCGGCAACACCGCCTATGACGGCTACAACGGCAAGGGCAAGTTCAAGAAATCGCTGAAGAACGTCCGGTTCTTCGCCAACCTGTACCCCGGCATCCTACAGACCGCGGTGCCCGCGAAGTCGAAGATCCGCTCCTACAAGGACCTGAAGGGCAAAAACGTCAGCCCCGGCAAGCTGACATTTTCCGGCAACATAGCGGTCGAGAACCTGCTCAAGCTCTATGGCATCACCTACGGCGACATCAAGAACGCCGGCGGCACCATTCACCGGGTCGGCTACAAGGATTCCGTGGCGTTGATGAAGGACGGCCACATCGATGCCTTCGTCGGGCTGACCACGGCACCCAACTCATCCTACATCGCGCTCGACTTCAGTCCGGGAATCCGCTTCCTGAGCGTCGATGCCAACATTGCCGACAAATACGTGAAGACGTATCCGGGATTCATCAAGACCACGCTCAGGAAAGGCACCTACAAAGGCGTGACGGCGGACGTGCCGACCATCGCCTCGCCGACGGTTTTGATCATCAACAAGAGCGTGTCCAGCGATGTCGCCTACAAGCTGGCCAAAGTGCTGTGGGATAATCACGCCGATCTGGCCAAGGTCATCAGGTACTGGAACAACGTATCGCTCAAGGAATCCGCGACCGGGGCCGCCATACCCCTGCATCCAGGTGCGCTGCGTTACTACCGCGAAAAGGGCGTCGCGAAGTAATGGCATAAAATGGCGGGACGGCGCGGCGATTGCGCGCCGTCCCGACTTGTTGCGCACATGACCCAAGACGACAATCCGCTAACTTATAAACCGGCCCGTGAATACGCGCTGATCGAGCAGGTCCTGCGGGCCAAGCGCATGAGCTTGCCGATGGTGGTGATGCTGATCGCCAGCACGCTCGGCATCACGCTTGGCCTGTTCCACATTTATGTCGCCGGTTTCGGCACGCCAGAATCGCATTCCTTTCGCAGCACCCATCTGACCATCATGCTGGTGCTGGCGATCATGGTCTGGCCGATGTTTCGGTCTTCCATCTCGGAACCGCTGACCGGTGCAAGCCCAAGCGAAACGGCGCGCCGCCGGATCGGCTTCGCGATCGACCTGGCGCTGATCGCATTCGTTGTCTTCGTCGAGTTCTATATCCTGCAGGATGTCGAGGAGCTGCAGGCCCGCGAGGGCTACCTGCTGCCAATGGATGTAACGGTGGGGATCATCCTGGTCGCACTCGTGCTGGAAACCACCCGCCGCGCGGTCGGCTGGACCATGGTGATCATTACCGGCTTTTTCATCATCCAGACCTTGTTCACCAACCATTTCTTCGGCTTCTTCTATGGCCCGCCGACCAGCCTGGAACGCTTTATCGACATCCAGTTCGTGCGCACCGAAGGCGTCTTCGGCATCCCGATCCTTGTGGTGTCGACCTATATCCTGCTGTTCATTCTGTTCGGCGCGATATTGATCCGCTCGGGCGCCGGACAGTTCTTCATCGATCTGGCGGTCGCGCTTACCGGCCACCGCACCGGGGGGCCAGCCAAGGCCGCGGTGGTGGCGAGCGCCTTTCTCGGCACCGTGTCGGGCTCGGCCACCGCCAACGTGGTTACCACCGGCTCGTTCACCATCCCGATGATGAGCCGGCTCGGCTATCGTCCGCGCTTTGCCGCCGCGGTCGAGGCGTGTGCGTCTTCGGGCGGGCAGATCACACCACCGATCATGGGGGCGGCGGCCTTCATCATCGCCGAGTTCATGCGGGTTAGCTATCTGTGGGTCGTGGTCTCCGCCATCGTCCCAGCGCTGCTTTATTTCGCGACCATCTATTTCATGGTCCATCTGGAAGCGGAGAAACACGGCATCGCCCGCGTGCCGCGCGACCAGCTTCCACGGCTGGGCGCGGTGCTGCGGCGCGGCTGGCATTTGCTGCTCTCGCTGGTCGTGCTGGTAACATTTCTGGTAATCGGCTTCACGCCGATGATGGCGGCCTTCTGGGCGATCGGGGCCCTGTTGGTGCTCAGCTTCGTCAGCCCGGCTACGCGGATGAGCGCCATCGACATTTTCGCCGCCCTGGAAACCGGCGTGCGCAGCACCATTCCCGTCACCGTCGCCTGCGCCTGCGCCGGCATCATCATCGGCTCGATTTTCGTTTCCGGGCTGGGGCTGAAATTCACCAACGGGGTGATCGACCTGTCCGGCGGCTACCTGATTTTGCTGCTGACCCTGACCGGCCTTGCCGCCATCCTGCTCGGCATGGGCATCACCACGACGGCGGTCTATATCACGGTCGCCGCCCTCATCGTGCCCTCGTTGATCGAGATCGGGGTCGAGCCGATCGCCGCCCACATGTTCGCCTTCTATTACGGGGTGGTGTCGACCATCACCCCACCGGTGGCGCTCGCCTCCTTCGCCGCCGCCGCCATCGCCGGCAGCCCACCGATGGCGACTGCCGGTGAATCGGCCCGCATCGGCGCCGCCAAATACCTGGTGCCCTTCGTCTTCGTATATAACCCGAGCCTGCTGTTCGTGGGCCCGCTTTGGTTGACGGCCTATTCGACGCTGGCAGCCCTGATCGGAGTCTGGGGCCTGTCGGTGGCGCTGGAAGGCTGGCTCAAGGGCCTGCTTAGCGGGCCGGTCCGCATCGCTGCCGGCTGCGCGGCCATCGGCCTGATGTACCCGCCCTTGCTGTCGCTGTTCGGCCTCCCGGGCTTTGTCATTAACCTGATCGCGGCTGGATTCATGGCCGCGCTGTTCGTGGTGCGCAGCCGCATCGCGGGTGCCGCCGAGGCGGAGGGCGCGCCATGAGCCCACTGTTCCACGGCCCGATCCGCTACTGGGTGATGCTAATCGGCGTGATCGGCCTGCTCGGCTGGATGGGGCTGGCCGGCTTCCACACAAGGCACTTCAACCTGTTTCTGACCGCCCTGATCGCGATCGCGGCTGGTGTCGTGATCTTCACCGTTGTCACCTACCGCAAGGGCGAAGCGGTCACCCGCGAGCCCATCAAAGAAGACAGCGCGAACTGACCGATTTTGCTTCGCGTGAAGTCGCGCCGGCCCGCTCCCCCACCCGGCCACCCATAGGATAATGCCCTCAGGGGTGGCCGGGTGGGGGAGCGGGCCGGCGCCGTCTATGCCACTGGCATACTCCCGTCCGGCGTCTCGACCTCAAAGATATTGAGGGTCAGCGCGATCAGATTGTAATGACCCAGCAGTCCGGCGAGATCGACGGTGGCTTTTTCGCCATGACGGGCGACGATCGCCGCGTAAGCCGGCGCGCTGATGCGCCGGTTGGTGTAAAGTTCGGTGCAGAATTGCCAGATTTCCCGCTCGGCATCCTCGGTAAATTCCGGCGTCTCGCCCTTGCGCACCGCCTCGATGATGGCATCGTCGAGCCCGGCCTTGCGCGCCTCTTTCTCATGGGCGAACCATTCATACTGCGCCGCCCAGTGCTTCGCGGTTATAAGAATGGCGAGCTCGCGCAGCTTCCACGGAACGTCGCAGTGATAGCGCACATAGGCGCCTGTCTGCTGCACGCAGTCGGCGAGCTCGGGACTGTGCAACAGCATCTTGAACGGCCCCCGGACCGAGCCGCGCGGACCGGCGGCGATCGATTCAGCCACCGCGCGCTGTTCGTCGTTCATGTCCTCGGGCTCAAGCCCGGCGATACGCGCCATCGTGATATCTCCTGATTGAAGTGTGTTTAAGCGCCACCACCGGCGGCAAGAATTTTTTCGACCAGCATCATCGGCGAGACCGGATAGCGGTCGAGCCTCACGCCCCAGGGTTCCAGCGCGTGTTCGATGGCCGACAGCAGCGCCGGCGCCGCCGACATCACGCCGCATTCGCCAACCCCCTTGACGCCAATCGGGTTGCGGTCGGTCGGCGATTCCTGGTGGATGATCTCGTAGGTGGGTACGTGCGGCGCACTGGGCAGCAGATATTCCGCCATATTGGTCGAAAGCGGCTGGCCGTCATCGTCGAATATCATCTGTTCGAACAAAGCGTTGCCGAGCCCGTGCGTAACGCCGCCATGAACCTGGCCATCGACGATCAGCGGATTGATCAGCCGCCCGCTGTCATGCACCACGACATAGCGGTGGATGGTGATGCCACCGGTGCCGGGATCGACCTCAACCTCGGCCCCATGCGCGCCGTTGGCATAAACCACCATGTCGGGCTGGAAATTGACCTCGGCCTCGAGCCCGGCCGAAATGCCGTCAGGCAGCGCATAGCCCGGCGTGCCGGCCACCTCGTTGGCGATCCGGCCGAAGCCGATGCTCATCCCCGGCACACCCTTGACGAATACCTTGCCGTCGATCAGCTCCAGATCGTCTTCCGAGGCTTCCAGTATCTGGGCCGCGATGCGCAGCGTCTTTTCGCGTACCTGTTTGGCGGCAAGGTGGATGCTGGACCCCGCACACACGGTAAGCCGGCTGGCGAAACCGCCGATCCCCATCGGCACGCCATCGGTGTCGCCCGCCACCACGGTCACGTCCGCGGGGCTGACGCCCAACTGCTCGGCGGCGATCTGGGCCATCGCGGTGTGGAACCCCTGTTCCATCGCCACCCCACCGGTATAGACCGATACCTTGCCGGACGTGCCGATCCGCA
>JAZFSB010000113.1:0-2281 GCA_036445935.1 Alphaproteobacteria bacterium
CATAGAGCCGGGCCGCGTTGGTCGCGGACAGGCCGACGAATTCCGGCAGGGTGATACGCCCCTTGCCTACCCCTTCCGAGAACAGCAACGGCAGGCGGACTTCCAACCCCGGCACGCCATTGGCGATTTGTTTGAAATGGGCGTTGGGTCCGGCCTTGAGCTTGCCCTCGGGGTCGTCATAGCGGTACGGCGCGTGATCGGATGAGAACACGTCGAACACTCCAGCCTTGAGCGCCTCCCAGACGATCTCCTGATTGGCGGCGTCGCGCGGCGGCGGGCTGCACATATGCTTGGCGCCTTCCATGCCGGGCCGGTCGAGATCGGCCTCGGTCAGGAACAGATATTGCGGGCAGGTCTCGGCGAACACCTTGAGTCCTCGTTTTCGCGCCCAGACGATCTGCTCGATGGCGTCGGCGCCCGAGACATGAACGATCAGCACCGGCACGTCGACCAGCTCGGCCAGCGCGATGGTGCGGTGGGTGGCTTCGCGCTCGACCAGCATGGGACGCGCGACAGCGTGGAATTTCGGCGCCCGCAGCCCGGCCTGCAAAAGCCGTTCGGCCATCCACTTGATCATGTCGTTATTCTCGGCATGAACCATGACCAGCGCGCCGTCACGCCGGGCGACCGCGAACACGTCGAGCACCTGGCCGTCATCGAGCTTCAGCGCATCATAGGTGAGATAGATCTTGAAGCTGGTATAGCCGTCCCGGATCAATGCCGGCAGTTCCTGGCCCAGCGCCTGCGGCGTCGGGTCCGATACGATCAGGTGAAAGGCGTAATCGACCGCTGCCTTGGGGCCTGCCCGGTCATGGTAATCCGCCACCACCGCACCCAGCGACTGGCCCTTATGCTGGCACGCGAACGGCATGATCGTCGTGGTGCCGCCGCAGGCCGCCGACCGGGTTGCGGTGAACCAGTCATCGGCGGTCCAGATGCCGGTCGACGATATCTGCTCGACATGACAATGGCTGTCGATGCCGCCGGGGGTCACCAGCAGGCCGGTCGCGTCAATTTCTTCGGTGCCCGGTGCCAGACCCTGACCAAGCGCCACGATCCGGCCGTCGGTGACGCCGATATCGGCCTCGAACACATCGCTTTCAGTGGCGACGCGCCCATTCCGCACCACCAGGTCGAATTCCGCCATGAAATCTCTACCCGCTCATCGTTTTCGGGAACGAGTTTACGGGTTATAGCTGAACCAGACCAGATTACCGGGGAGACTAAAGATGGCGGCACCGAAACTGGACGAAACCGCATCCGGCGTGTTCGCCATCGCGGCAACGCCCTTTACCGAAGACGGTGCGCTTGATCTCGGCAGCGCGGCGCATATGGTCGAATTTTATCTCGATTGCGGGGTCAGCGGGATCACCATCCTGGGCGTCATGGGTGAAGCACCCAAGCTGTCGCGGGAAGATTCAATTGCCGTCGCCAGGCAGGTAATCAAGGCCGCGAACGGGCACGTGCCTATCGTGGTTGGTGTGTCGGCGCCCGGCCTCGACCCCATGCGGGCGCTGACCCATGAGGTGATGGATATGGGCGCCGCCGGTGTCATGGTGGCGCCCGCGGCCGGACTCAACACCGATGAGAAGATCGAGGGCTATTTTCATGCTGTTTGTGCGGCGCTGGGGGATACGCCGATCGCCCTGCAGGACTATCCGCCGAGCTCGGGTGTCAATTTCTCGACCGCGCTTCTCAACCGGCTGTTCAACGATCTGCCGACGCTCAAGGTGCTGAAGCACGAGGACTGGCCGGGCCTGCGCAAACTCACCCAGTTCCGCGCCGCCGAGACGCGCCGCGCCAGCGTGCTGGTCGGCAATGGCGGGCTGTTCCTGCCGCTGGAACTGGCGCGCGGCGCGGACGGGGCAATGACCGGCTTCGCCTATCCCGAGATGCTGGTCCAGGTCTGTGAAATGTTCGCCGCCGGCGACACGGACGGTGCCGAGGATCTGTTCGACGCCTCCTTGCCATTGGTCCGTTACGAACAGCAGGTCGGAATAGGGCTCGCCATCCGCAAGGAAACGCTGCGTCGTCGGGGCGCTATCGGCAATGCCGCCACCCGCGCGCCCGGGCCCAAGCTTGACACCAACGACCACGCCGAGCTTGACCGGCTGATCACCCGCCTGGAACGCCGCCTCAACGCGCTGGAAATAGACCTGAAAACCTACTAGTCCGCCGGTTCCAGCAGGCGCGCCATTTCCTTTTCGCGCTCTTCGACTGGCATGAAACCCGGATCCTCTCGGCAATGGGCTTCGGTGATTTTCATGATTTCCCCGACCGG
>JAZFSB010000114.1:0-6349 GCA_036445935.1 Alphaproteobacteria bacterium
CTGGATCGTCAACGCCAACAATCCAACCCCGAAGGCCGACAACCCGCATGCGCTGGGCCGGAACCGCAGCGCGGGCTACCGCGCGCGCCGGGCCGAGGCGCTGCTGGCCGCGCGTACCCGCCACGACGCGGACTCGATGGGCGCCATGCAGATGGATACGCT
Organism: Alphaproteobacteria bacterium; assembly: GCA_036445935.1. GTDB lineage: Bacteria > Pseudomonadota > Alphaproteobacteria > MPNO01 > UBA2964 > JAZFSB01. The sequence goes on from JAZFSB010000114.1 coordinate 163, forward strand.
ATCGCTCATGGCGCGCGACCTGCTGCCCCTGCTCCACCGAGCCAAGCCGCAAACCGATACCGGGCGCGCCGCGCTGGCCCTGATGGCGGGCTGGGACGGGACCATGGCCGCCGACCGGCCGCAGCCGCTGATCTTCATGGCTTGGCTGACCGGGCTGCAAAAGCGCCTGTTCGGCGACGAGCTTGGCCCGCTTTATGACGCCTGGCGCGGCCTTCACCCGCTGTCGGTAAGAGATGCGCTGACCACGACGCGGCACTGGTGCGACGACACGACGACGCCGGCGCGCGAAAACTGTGACAGCCAGATCGGCGGCGCGCTCGATGACGCCGCGCACGCGTTGACCGACCGGCATGGCAACGATCCCGCCGCCTGGCGCTGGGGCGCCGCCCACCAGGCCCGCCTGGATCACCCTGTGCTGGGCCGAATTCCGGTGATCGGGTATTTGTTCAACCGGCGTGTCGCGGTTGCTGGCGGCGCCGTGACGCTCAATCGCGGCCTGATGCACATGACCAGCGCGGAAGCGCCGTTCGCCAGCGTCCACGGCGCGGGGTTCCGCGCGGTCTATGATCTGAGCAACCTCGACGCCTCGCGTTTCGTCATCGCCACCGGCCAGTCCGGCAATATGTTGTCCTCACATTACGACGACTTCATCGCCCGCTGGCGCGCCGGCGGTTTCGTGCGGTTGGGATCAGCGCCGCCGGACGCGCGCCAATTGCGGTTAAGGCCGGCTCGACGCTGAGATCGATTCACGTCAGACTGATTTAATGTCGGTAACCATCGACGATATCAGGGCGGCGGCCCGGACCATCGACGGCACTGTGCCGCGCACCCCTTGCGTGGCGTCGCGCACGCTATCGGAAATCGCCGGGGCCGAACTGTGGCTCAAGCTGGAAAACCTGCAATTCACCTCGTCGTTCAAGGAGCGCGGCGCGCTTAACCGTCTGAGCGCGCTGGACGCCGACGAACGCCGCCGCGGCGTCATCGCCATGTCGGCTGGCAACCATGCCCAGGCGGTCGCCCATCACGCGACCCAACTCGGCATCGACGCAGTCATCGTCATGCCGCGCGACACGCCGTTCATCAAAACCATCAATACCGAACGGCTGGGCGGCACGGTGGTGCTGCATGGCGAGACGCTGGAAGACGCCGCCCAGCACGCCGCGGCACTGTGCCGCGAGCAGGATCGCGTCCTGATCCACCCCTATGACGACCCGCTGATCATCGCCGGCCAGGGAACGGTGGCGCTGGAGATGCTCGAGGCCGCGCCCGATATCGACACGCTGGTGGTGCCGATCGGCGGCGGCGGGCTGATCAGCGGCTGCGCCGTGGCGGCGAAAGCCCTGAAGCCGGAGATCGAGATCATCGGCGTCGAGGCCGCGCTGTTTCCTTCGATGCGCCAGGCGCTGGCGGGCACGCCGCCGACCAGCGCGGGCGAAACCATCGCCGAAGGGATCGCGGTGAAGAGCCCGGGCCGGCTAGCCATCGACATCATCCGCGATAACGTCGCCGACATCGTGCTTGCCGGCGAAGCCGACATCGAGCACGCGATACATCTTCTGGCCGAGATCGAAAAGCTGGTGGTCGAGGGCGCCGGCGCGGCCCCGCTCGCCGCCGTGCTGTCCGAACCGCAACGCTTCGCCGGGCGCAAGGTGGGGCTGGTGATCTCAGGCGGCAATATCGATTCGCGCACACTGTCCACGGTGCTGATGCGCGGGCTGATCGGCGCCGGACGGCTGGTACGGCTGCGCGTCGAGGCGCCGGACCAACCGGGCAATCTTGCCCGCATCGCCACCCTGGTAGGATCGCTTGGCGGCAATATCGTCGAGGTTGAGCACGACCGCTGGTTCCGCGACCTGCCGGTCCGCGTGACGGGGATCGACTTCCTGGTCGAGATTCGGGACGAGGCGGAAGCCGCCACGATCATCGACGGGCTGCAGGCCGCCGGTTATCCCGCCCGGCAGTTATCCAGCGACGCCTTCACGCCTAAATACTAGTGGTCTGAATTAGACCACTAGGTTTGTCAGCCTGCCAGTTCGGTGTAGCGGCCGTTGTAGTAGAGCAGCGCGCCCGGTGCGGCCTCGGCACGGTTGAGCGCGACCACCCTGCCAATGACGATCACGTGGTCGCCACCCTCATGGACCGACTCGATGGTGCAGTCGAGATTGGCGAGACAGTCAGGCAGGATCGGGCTGCCGGTCTCCCACGATTCGAACGCGACGCCTTCCCATTTTTCCGGCCCGGTGGTGGCGAAACGCTGCGATACATCGGTTTGCGCCGACGACAGGATATTGACCGCGAATGGTCGCTTTGCGGCGAACGCACCAAAGCTGGTCACCTTGCGGTCGAGGCAGAACAGCACCAGCGGCGGATCCAGCGAAAGCGAGGTAAACGAATTCGCGGTGAAACCAACCGGCCCCCCGCTTTCGTCCACCGTGGTGATCACCGTGATGCCGGTCGCGAAGCAGCCCACCGTGTTGCGAAATTCTCTTGGATCGATACTCATCTTACCCGACCGTCTTGTTGCTGTTCCGCCTAATGATGGCGCTGGCATTCCGCCCTGTCAAAAATCTTACTTTTTAGGCGGCGCGGTGTAATACAGCCCGCGTCCGCTGGCGATCAGCTTGTCATCGGAATCATAAACCGTGGCTTCGGCCGTCGAAAACGTTCCGCCGATGCGGATGATACGGCCCACCGCGCGCAGGTCGCCAGGCGCCGCCGCGCGATGAAAATCGACCCGCAGGTCGACCGTCGGCGCGGGAGCGCCAACCTTGGCGGCGATCATGAAATCCGCGGCAACATCGACCAGGGCGCTCAGAATGCCGCCATGGGTACGGCGCGCCTGCGGGTTGGAGACCATCTCCTCGCGCCAAGTCATGGTGACCTCGATCGTTTCCTCGTCCAGCGACGCAATACCGAGCCCCATCCAGGCATTAAAGGGGTTCGCGGTCAGCCGCGCTTGCAATTTTTCGAGCGAAACGATGTTTTCGGCCATGTAGGTATCTCCGGTTCCGGGGTTGGAGGCGGCTAACCTGTCGCGCTGGGCGGTTCCGGTCAACCCCCGCGGGACATGGCCACGGAAACCTCCGTGAAACCCGCTTAACACCTTGAAATATAAGGTTAATGAGGATCATATGCTTAACGCCTTCTTAACCAAAATAGGGCACGGTGACGGCCACTATCCACCAGGGGGTGCGAGAGGCTTTCATGTTCCTGATTATCGGTTCGGTTGTCGTTTGCGCCAGCGTGCTCGGCGGTTACGCCGCTATGGGCGGCAAGCTCGGTGTGCTGTGGCAGCCCTTCGAGGCCGTAATCATTGTCGGCGCGGCAATCGGCGCCCTTATCATCGGCAATCCGAAAAAGGTGATTATAGGCACGATCAAATCGATCGGGCACGCCATGAAGGGGTCGCGCTACGGCAAGGACGACTATATCGAACTGCTGTCCATGATGTACCAGCTGTTCCGCACCGCCAAGAGCAAGGGCATGCTTGCGCTGGAGACGCATATCGAAAACCCGGAAGAAAGCGAGCTGTTCGCCCAGTTTCCCGGCGTTCACGAGGATCACCACATCATTACCTTCATCTGCGATTATTTGCGCATGATCAGCCTCGGGACGGAAAACCCGTATGAGATCGAGGCGCTGATCGACGAGGAAATCGAAACCCATCATACCGAACTTCACCAGGTCGTCGGCGCGGTGCAAAGCATGGCCGACGGGCTGCCGGCGCTTGGCATTGTCGCCGCGGTGCTCGGCGTTATCAAAACCATGGGCTCGATCACCGAGCCGCCCGAGGTTCTCGGTAAGCTGATCGGCGGCGCGCTGGTCGGCACCTTCCTGGGTGTGTTCGTGGCCTACGGCTTCGTCGGTCCGTTGGCCAGTTCGCTCAAGATTACCTACGACGCCGAAGGCAAGTACTACCAGTGCATCAAGGCCGGACTGCTGGCCTATCTTGCCGGTCATGCGCCGCAGGTCTGCGTTGAGTTCGCGCGCAAGGCGCTGCTCAGCGATGTCCGCCCGACCTTCTACGAGCTGGAAGATGCCGTCGGCGCACTGCCCGCGCCAACTTAGACCATCAGGCCGAGGACAAACGGATGGCGGATGACGCGCCCGTTGAAATTATCATCAAGAGGGTCAAGAAGAGCGGCGACCATGGTCATCATGGCGGCGCCTGGAAAGTCGCCTATGCCGACTTCGTGACCGCCATGATGGCGTTCTTCCTGCTTTTGTGGCTGTTGAACGCGACCACCGAGGCGCAGAAGGCCGGCATCGCGGATTATTTCTCGCCAATATCCGTATCAAAATCATCGGGCGGCGCCGGCGGTATGCTAGGCGGAAGGTCAATCTCCTCGCCTGGTGCGATGACATCGCGCACGTCGATCCCAAGCGTTTCGGTAAAAATCAACCCGGCCCAGGGACAGACCGAAGGCAACGCGGAAGAGGAAGGCGGCACAAAGAATACAGCGAAGACCGCCGCGGAAGCCAGCAAGGAGCTTTCGCCGGAGGAAAAGGCCGCCGCCGCCGCCGCCGCCGCCAACGCCAACGCCAAGAAAAAGAGCGAAAAACAACACCGCGAGATCGAAACCGCAAAATTTGACCAGGTCGAGAAAAAAATCCGGCAAGCTATTCAGGAAACACCAGACCTGAAAAACTTAATGAAACACCTGATTATTGATCAAACACCCGACGGCTTGCGCATTCAGGTCGTCGACCGTGCCGGCAAGTCGATGTTCAAATCGGGCAGCGCCAAGATGATGGATCACACCAAGAAGCTGATCCAAAAAATCGCCGCCGCCATCGCCCCGCTCCCCAACAAGATCCGCCTGAGCGGTCACACCGATTCAGTGCCCTATAAGGGAAAGCGCAACTACGACAACTGGAATTTGTCTAGCGATCGCGCCCAGGCGGCGCGCCTCTTGCTGAACTCGGGGGCTCTGCCACCCAGCCGCATCGAATCGGTCGCCGGACGCGCGGCCAGCGATCCGCTGCTACCGAAAGACGCCAAATCGCCGCGCAATCGGCGAATCAGCATCCTGCTGTTACACACGAAGCCGCCGAAAGTGGCAGCTCCACCGCCACGCAAGGTCAAGGCTAAGACCGGCAAACAGCGTGCCCGACCGTCGACGGGCACACCCTTCAGCAAGGATTGGAGCGGCCCACGTATCCGTTAATGGTGGCTCCACTGACGGCTCCTCAAACGGTAAAGCTTGCACTCAAGCGCAAGGCCATCGATTATCAGCGTCTGTCGATTGCAACCATGTAGGACCATGAACAGGCCCCTGGATCAGCAGCAGCATCGGTATTTTCTCGGAACCCGCGCTTTGCCGTGCCCATATATCCCGGGCCGGATTGAGCGCAAGGTGGTGACCGATCTCGCCATTCCCAACGCGGGCGCTCTATATGAACGCCTGTCTCGGGCTGGGTTCAGGCGCAGCCACAGCTTGGCCTACCGACCCGCCTGCCCGGGATGTTCGGCCTGCGTGCCGGTCCGCATTCGCATCGCCGATTTCGACTGGTCGCGCAGCTTCCGCCGGCTGATGGCCCGCAATGCCGAGCTTGGCATCGAGGACACGATCGCGCATGCGACGATGGAGCAGTTTCGCCTGTTCAGCCGCTATCAACGCAGCCGCCACGCTGGCGGAGAAATGGCGACGATGGGGTTCCGCGACTACCGCGCCATGGTCGAAGACAGCCCGTTGAACACGCGGGTGATCGAATTCCGCGATCCCGGTGACACGCTGATCGGGACCATGCTCGCCGACCGGCAGGACGATGCGCTGTCCGCCGTCTATAGCCACTATGATCCGGCGCTCGATCGCCGCAGCCTGGGCACCTACATGGTGCTGTGGCTGGTAGCCGAAGCCGAGCGGCGCGGCCTGCCCTACGTCTATCTCGGCTATTGGATCGAAGACAGCGCCAAGATGACCTACAAGACCCGTTTCCGCCCGCTGGAAGGGCTGAGCAACGATGGCTGGCGGGTCATCAGCACGCCAGGCTGAGCACCGCTCTCCTACCCCTTATAATCCATCCGCAGCGCGTCCTTCGCGCGACGTTCTTCATCGACAACCAGCCCATGTCCAAGGGTGAGCCGGTTCATCATCGAGAACCGGGCACAAACGCAGATCGCCTCATGCAGAGATTGTTCGTCCCAACCGGCGGCAAACACCGCATCGGCGTCGGACTTCGATAT
>JAZFSB010000115.1:0-4830 GCA_036445935.1 Alphaproteobacteria bacterium
ACCTAATTGCCGATCCAGATTTAGTCGGACAGCAGCACCATCAGCGGGAAGCTCTGGGCGAATGAAAAAGCCGCTACCGAGCCCGATAACAGCACCATGCCGCCGATGAGAATCGGCCGCGCGCCGATCTTGTCGACCAGGAAGCCCGCCGGTGGCTGGCAAATCCCCGAGGCCAGAAACAGCGCCGTCGTCAGCAGCCCCAGCTCGGCGTAGCCAATGCCCTCGATCTTGTAAATCAACGGAAACAGACCGGGCAGGGCGAGCTGATAGAAATGGCTCATCATATGGCCAATCCCGATCAGGCTGATGATCTTGATATCCTTGCCGGAAGCGGTGGCGGCGGCGAGCATTTCAGGTTCCATTGGAGGGCGATAAGGGGAGAGCGCTGGACAAGTTACCATGCCCTTGAGTCGGCAGCACCATCTGGCAAACCAACGATGTGCCTATACCAAGGATCACTGATAATGTTCCATGGAGACGGCTCAATATAACTGGATCAGCTCTAATAGCCCCGTCCCGGATCCACCACGTTCAGCAGCTTCCGGCCCTTGGCGAGGCGGCGGAGCGTGTCGGCGATTACCGGGGCGGCGGTGCGGGCCAGCGTTACCGCCGCGATATGGGGGGTGACGGTGATATTTGGGTGGCTCCAGAATGCATGGTCGCGCGGCAGTGGTTCGGTGCGGAAGACGTCGAGGGTAGCGCCCGCGATCTGGCCGGTCTCCAGCAGGGCCAGCAAATCCGCTTCTACCAGTTGCTCGCCGCGCCCGACATTGATCAGCGTGGCCCCTGGCGGCAGGGCCGACAGGGTCGTGTGGTTCATTATGTCGGTGGTGTCAGGCGTCAGCGGCAGAAGGCAAACCAGGATCTCGGTCTTGGCCAGGAAGGAATGCAACGCATCTTCGCCATAAAAACAGCCAACGCCGTCGATTGTCTTGCGCGAACGGCTCCAGCCTATGACATCGAACCCAAGGCCGACCAGCGCTTCGGCGCAAGCCTTTCCCAGCGATCCCAGTCCCATTATGCCGACCCGGCGTTCGTGGGCGAGCGTCTGGCGGCGTTCGATCCAAAGTGCCTTGTGCTGTTGTTCCGCATAGGCAGGCATGTCGCGGTGATGGCGAGCCACGTGACAGGTGACGTAATCGATCATGCCCTGGCGCAGTCCCGGATCGACCAGCCGGACCACCGGCACGCCGTCGGGTCGCCCGGGCGCGCGCAGGATATGATCGACCCCGGCGCCGATTGACAGGATTGCCTTCAGGTTGGGAAATTTGTCCATTTGGCTGGCATGCGGGCCCCAGATCAGAGCTGCCTCGACCGCCAGCGGATCGCTGCAATCAGGCCAGACGTCGATGTCGAGATCCGGCAGTTCGGCTTGCAACGCCTTGATCCAGGGGGCTGGCGGCACGTCGTCGCAGGCAAACAGCAGTGACAAGGCTTTCTTCTCCCGTTCAACTCTGGCCGGTCCGCGCTGACAGCACGGCCGCCGGGGTCTACGATTGACTCGATGGCGGGCGTGCGGCAAGTCAGGGCGGCTCGACTATTCAATATAAGGGAGACGCTGCGTGAAAGTGGGAATTGCGGGACTGGGCGCGATCGGCAAGGTCGTCGCCCGTCGACTGGATGAGGGCATCGAGGGGCTGACGCTCGATTGCGTTGTCGTACGGGACCGTGAAAAGGCGAAGCGGAACCTGGCATCGCTCGGCACGATGCCGGCCCTGGTTACACCTCAGGAAATGGCGGAGCGCTGCGACATCATCGCGGAAGCCGTGCCCAAGGACGCTTTCATGGAAATTGCCGGACCGGCGCTCAGGGCTGGCCGGATGCTGGTGACCGTCAGCGCCGCCGGCATCCTGGCCAATCCCGCGGTGGTGGATCTGGCGCGCGACAATGGCGGGCGGATTATTCTGGCAACCGGCGCGCTGCTGGGTCTTGACGCGGTGCGGGCCGCGGCCGAGGGGGAAATCCACGAAGTCCGCATGATCACCCGCAAGCCGCCCAATGCGCTGGTTGGCGCACCGCATCTGGTGGATAACGACATCTCGGTTGAAGGGTTGAGTGAACCTCTCAAAGTATTTGACGGCAGCGCGCGCGACGGCGCCGCGGGGTTCCCGGCCAACGTTAACGTCGCCGCGGCGTTGGGCTTGGCCGGAATTGGACCGGACCGAACCAAGCTTGAGATATGGGCCGATCCCGGACTTGATCGCAACACCCACATCATCCGTATCGAGGCCGACAGCGCGCGCATGGAATTGAGCATCGCCAACGTCCAGTCCGAGGAGAAACCCGGCACAGGCAAGATCACCGCGTTGAGCGTGATCGCCTGCCTGCGTGGGCTGGTGTCGCCGCTCAAGGTCGGAAGCTGAGAAACACCGGAGAGCATAAGCCATGAAATACGAGGCCCTGAAGTGGGAAGTGCGGGGCAATCCCGAGCGTCCCGAGGAAAAATGCATCGGCGTCATCACCATGAACCGGCCCGAGGCGCTGAACGCGGTTGATGTGCGCATGCGCGTCGAACTCGACATTCTGTGCGACGAGATCGCCAATAACAGCCATATCAAGGCGGTGATCCTGACTGGTGAGGGGCGCGGTTTTTCCGCTGGCGGCGATCTCAAGAGCGAGGCTGGACCGGTTGGCGCGCTGGACGAAGATTTCGATTTCGGCGATTTTGGTCCCTACAAGGAACTGGCCGGCTATTTCTTCAACGATTTGCGCCATGAGGTGCTGCAACGCGCCTTTCGCAAGCTGGAGGACCTGCCGCCGGTGGTGATCGCCGCCATAAACGGGCCGGCAGTGGGGATCGGGCTGGAAATGTGCACCTTGTGCGATATCCGCTACGCATCTGACCGGGCGAGATTGGGCGAGGTCGCGGTGCCGGCCGGGTTCCTGCCCGAATCCGGCGGAGCGCGGAACCTGCCCAAGCTGGTCGGGATCGGCCGGGCGATGGAACTGATCATGACCGGTCGCATCATCGACGCCGATGAGGCGGAACGCATCGGGCTGGTCGACCGGGTGGTGCCGCATGACGAGCTGATGGACGCGGCCATGACGCTGGCGACCCAAATTGCCAACAATCCCTACCTATCGGTGCGCAAGGCCAAGGCGCTGGTAAAGTATTATTGGAACCAGAACCGGACCGACGAGGGCTGGCAACGCGAACTTGATAGCATCAAGGAAATTACCCGCACCAAGGACTGCCATGAGGGCATCCGGGCCTTCCTGGAAAAGCGCAAACCCGAATTCCGTGGCCCCTATTATGATAACTGGCCGTTTGGCGACGGCAATGACGACTGACGCCGAACTTCCCTGGCCGGGCTATCGCGAAATTCCCGCACGGCTCAACATCACGACGGAAGTTCTGGATAGCGGAATTGAAGCCGGGTTTGGTGCGCGCACGGCCTTTATCGGCGCTTTTGGGCGGCTCAGCTATGACCAGCTTTCCGAACAGGTCGGGCGGCTGGCGAGTGGGCTTGCCGCCATAGGCATCACGCGTGGCACACCGGTGCTGATTCGCCTGCCCAACTGTCCGGAATTCGTGGTTTCGTTCCTGGCGTTGTGCCGGATCGGCGCCCTGCCGGTCCTGCAGAACTCGTTACTCGGCGCCGAAGAGGTCGCCTATGTGCGCGCCCACAGTGAGGCGCGGGCCGCCATAACGCTGGATGAAATCGCCGCACCCGTGCGCGCGCTGGCTGGCGACTTGCCGCTCGGCATCGTGGTGGCGCGCGGCGCCGAAGCTGGCGAGCATGGTTTCGAAGCCTTGATCGAGGGCGCGGATGCGGCCCCGTTCGCCGCCGCCGACACCGCTTCGGACGAGCCGGCCTTCTTTGTCTACACCTCGGGCACGACCGGACGGCCGAAGGGGATCGTTCACGCCCATCGCTGGGTGCGCGCCCTGGGTGACACCAACCGGTTTCGCATCCCGCCCGAACCCGGCGACATCGCCATGGCAACCGGCGAATGGAGCTTTATCTCGGCTCTCGGTCATAACATGCTGTTCCCGTTGCGAAATGGTGTCACCGGCGCGGTCCTGGAAGGGCGCGCTCTGCCTGAACGCGTGCTTGGCGCGATCGAGCAATTCGGCGTCACCGTTCTCTATTCAGTGGCCACCGTCTATCGCCGAATTCTGGCCATCGACGGTGTCGAGAAGCGCTTCGACCTGTCTAGCTTGCGCGGCTGCAACGCCACCGGTGAAGCGCTCGAGGCCGCGACCTACGAGGAATGGTTGGCGCGCATCGGCTGCCCGGTCTGGGAACATTACGGCGTATCGGAAATGCAGATGGTGATGGGGCAGGGGCCGCGCTGGCCGGTAAAGCCCGGCTCTATCGGCAAGCCCCTGCCCGGCACGCGGGTCGAGGTGCTGGATGACGATTACCAGCCGGTGCCGACGGGCGAGACCGGCCATATGCTGATCGCGGCTGATAATCCGGGGTTTTTCCTGCGCTATCACAAGGATTCCGCCAAAACCGACGAGGTCATACATGACGGCTGGTATCACACCGGGGACTTGGCGTCGGTGGACCCGGACGGGTTCTTCTGGATCGCCGGGCGCAGCGACGACTGTTTCAAGAGCCGGGGCATCTTCATCTCGCCGATAGAGATCGAGAATGCGCTACGCCAGAACGAGGCGGTGGCCGAGGCCTGCGTGGTGCCGAGCCCCGATCCCGAGATCGGCAACAAGATCAGGGCCGTCGTGGTGCTGCGCGATCCGTTACTTGTCGGGGACGGGCTGGCTGATGAACTGCGCGCGGGGTTGAGGGCACGGATCGCACCTTACAAGGTACCGCAGATCATTGAATTTGCCGGCGATCTGCCCAAAAGCCCGGTCGGCAAGGT